>NZ_JBPDVH010000003.1:0-228107 GCF_051851555.1 Lonepinella sp. BR2474
CTCTCCTCATTTTCCATTTTCACCACAAGGTTTTTACCTGCAGCATAAGTTACGTTATCGCCCGCTGAGATTTGACTTGATTTGTCTGATTTCTCAACTTGGTCATCGTTGTTTGATGTACTGACAGTGTGGTATGCAGAGTTAATCGCCTCAGCAACGTTAGTCGCATTGACAAAACCATTGCCTGCATCATCAGCAACCACGCCAGCTTTACCGTCTGTGGTGGTGCTGTTTAATGCACTTTTCGGTACTTCTGGAACAACGGCGGCAATGGTAATATTGTTACCGTCTTGGGTAACAGCAATATTATCGCCTGCTGTAATGGTTACAGTTTCGCTTGGGTTTACTAACTCTTCAGTTGTGCCGTCTACTGTACCTGTGCCAGTTTTCGCAGTGGTTAATTTGAAACCGCTGTTATTGATTGCATCTGCCACAGTTGAAGCGTTTACTAATGCTTCGCCATTTTCTGGTGTCTTAACTTTACCGTCTTCGTTGGTTAAGTCGCCAGTTACCGCAGTTACATTGCCATCGTCATCAACTTTAACGGTTGTGCCGTCAGTTTTAACGTTGTATTTCACTTTAGCAACAGTGTCGCCATCCATATCAACAACTGCCTCAGTGCCGTTACCGTTTACAAAGTTGACCGTATCGTAGCCTTTAACAAAGTCTTTCGCAACGTCATTGTTTTGTAAGTTCCAACCGATATTTAAGATATCGCCCAATGTTGCAGCTTTGGTTGTATCAGCCACAGTTGGTGCTGAAACCACTGTTGGTGAATCACTTACATTTGGTAAAGTTTGCGTTAAACCTGTAATTGCGTTGTCGCCAATTTTGATTGGGCTTTCGTCATCATCATCTTGAACAGTAATATTCGTTACAGTGATGTTTTCAGTTAAGCCGTAAGTAATGGTTGGGTTTGTGCTGCCGGTGTTAGACATCGCCACATTTAAGTTTTTACCTGCTGCATAAGTGATGTTATCTGCCGCAGAAATTCGGCTGCCGTCAGTGTCGTCTTCCGCATCAACTTGGTTATTGTTATTTACCGCAGTTACAGTAAATGCCGCATTGTTGATTGCATTAACTACGGTACTTGCATTCACTAAGGCTGAACCTGCATCAGAATCCGCTAACTCAACTTTACCATCATCATATTCTGTTTTGCTGCCGTAGTTAATGCCTGTTGTAATTGCCTCAACTTCGTTGTCTGCATTGATATGAACGGTTTTGTTGTCGGTTTTAATGCTGTATTGAACCGTTGCGATTGTACCATTTTCTTTCACTTCTGCAGTGGTGTAAGTACCGTTACCATCAACAAAGTTTACAGTGTCGTATGGTTGAACAAAATCAATCGCTTTGCTGTTGTCTTGCAAGTTCCAACCTGAGTTTAATACGTCGCCTAAAGTTGCAGCGTGTTCATCTGGGTTAATTGAGCTGTCTGGTGCTGTACCAACAGTTGCTTTAAATCCACTTGCTAAGGTTGTAGTTGGGGTTTCAACGTCTGGAATATCCACAGAGAAAGTGAAGTTTTGATCGCTTTGAACAATCTTCACATTATCGCCAGCGATAAGTTTGATTTGCTCATTTTGACCAATTAACACTTGTGAATCTGCTGTGCCTTCAACTGTACCGCCATTTGCTGTTGCAGTGATATTAAAGCCATTAACTAATTTGCTCGAAACGGAGTAAAGCTGTGAACCATTGATTGCGTCAGTTGAATTTTGATTAATTGCACCTGCTGCCACGTTTTTAATTTGGCGCTCGCCACCAACTTTACCCACACTCACGTATTGACCAGCATCGGTCGGTTCACCTGCGAAGTCTTCATAAGTAATGCTTGTGCCATCTGATGTACGTACGGTGGCATTTGGTACTGCCAACACCGCATCTGATGCACCTGTTGTGCCAACCACTTCAGTTGAACCATTACCTAACACCACAGAGTTATAAGTGGTTAAAGATTTAATATTTGGACCCAACGCCACAGAGTTATTCCCTGTTACGCAGCTTTGTGTACCAATGGTTACAGAGTCTGCACCTAATGCGTGCGCATATGTACCCAATGCTGTTGCATTTTGAGTAGCTGCAGTTTCATTACCTGCTAAAGCATAGTAACCCAATGCCACAGAGTTTTGAGTATTCGCTGTTGCAACCGAACCCATTGCAATAGAGTTGCTACCATAAGAAGATGCTGCAATACCTTGTGCGATAGAACCAACACCTGAAGAGATCGCATTCAATCCAATCGCTTGTGAACCCACGCCACCTGATTGTGATGCAGGACCAATCGCAATAGAAGCATCACCGATAGCCGCAGTACGTACGTCAGTAGAATACGTTTTCGCTAAACCTGCCGCATCTGCTGTCGAACCAGAAACAAGTAGTGTAGATGATACGCCATTTCCTGTTGGATTTGGTTGCTTATTCGCTAGAATTGTCATATTGGCAATGGTGCGGCTATCTGTACGCCATCTACCATTAGTTACCCCAATCGATTTTAGTTCTGTGCCAAGTGCAGCATTTAACGCACCCCAAGCTTTAGCCGTATCATCACCACCAATCGCAAGAGATGAGTTACCGATCGCTGATGAGTCCGCCGCTAATGCAGTGGCTTGGTCGCCGTAAACGAATGAACGTGAACCAATTGCTGTTGATTGACCGATTGCAAAGTCATTATTCCAGTCATTTGTTGCACGTGCACCGATGATAGTATCGCCGGCCTGACCTGCTGCTGTAGCGTTATAACCAACCACCGTATTAGACATATTAGACCATACGTTAGTACTTGTGTCACGTGCTGATGATCCGCCCTTGTTTGGTTCAACACTGGCTGCCTTAGCACCAATCGCAATATCGCCCACATATGGGGTTGTTGAACAATCACCGATGGAAACAGAGCTATTCGTTGCAGTGATACCAGAACCTACTGCTACAGAATAACCCGCTGCTGAAATATTTGTACCGATTGCGACTGCATCAGCAGTTGCACTTACGTTATTACCCAATGCGGTAGAATAGTTCCCTGCAGCATTAGCATTTGCACCAACGGCAGTTGCATTTATCGCACCAGCACCCGTTGAAGAGTTAATACCGATTACCGTACCGTTATAACCGCCTTGCTTTAGGTTTTCACCAACCAAGACAGAATCTTTTGTACCGTTTGCGGCGGTAACATTTAAGCCGACAGCAACAGTATTGGTTGCTGCTGATCCTGAGTGGGTAACTGTACCCTGAGAAATTTCAGAAGATGTTGGACTTGTGCCAATAAATGCCCCAGAAACGGTTGTGGCAGCGATTGCGTTAGTGCTGGCTACCCCCCCCCCAGGCGGCAATGAGAGAGGCTAAAACGGCGGGTTTTAGGCTTGTACGTTTGTCTGTGCTTGATGAGGATTTACCTTTTGACTTGCTTAGTTCAGATACCACGACGAAAGATTGTGTGGAATGGTTCCAAATGACTTTAAAAATTTTATTCATGAAATTACCTGATTTGTGAATAAAGTGAAACAATATAGCCGATAATCATTTTATCGAATACGTAATACAAAATGAATTTTTACGGCAATTTGTCTGAATAAGCAGTTTCTCTTGTGCCAAACATTTTTGTCGGTAAAAAAATTTTTGTAATGGTCCGACATGTTACGACTATTGGGGTAAAAATACAAGGCAATTATGCAAAATTTGATGATAATTTGAGCAATTGTTGTTGTTGTTGTTGTTGTTGTTGTTGTTGTTGTTGGTTTTTTTGTGTTTTTAAGGGCGGGTTTCGCCCGTTGGGCGACTGACTTTTTCTTTGTTTGTGCAAAGAAAAAGTAAGCAAAAAGAAAGCACACCCGATTTTGCCTTATCTCCTGAAAATGATTAAATTTGCTTAACGGAAAAGTTGTAAACTCGCTGCGCTCAGACAGTACAACTTTTCCTACAAATTTAATCATTTTCAGGCGGCAAAGACGGGACCCCAATGGGATCGAGGGGGGAGGGGTGAGTTTGGTAGTAAATTTCCCATATGAAAGTGCGGGGGATTTTTCATTAATTTTTTATCAAATAGTTTGATTTTTTGTTTTATTTTTCTTGCGAATAGGTGCGTTTTTTTAGAAAAAATCCTACCTATTAAATTAATTAGCTATTGAGGCGAAATTTTTTTTCAATTTACCTTAATTTAGTGGTAGAGTTAACGCAGTTTGACTTTTTTGTCATATTGACGGGTTGGATAGCCAGAAATGATCTGATTTATCCATTTATTTGTAATCAACCAATTTGAAGGAAACATTATGTTAATTGGTGTACCTAGAGAACTGCTTGAGAATGAAAGTCGGGTAGCGGCAACGCCAAAGACGGTTCAGCAAATTCAAAAACTCGGCTTTGATGTACTCGTAGAACAGGGTGCGGGGTTTAAAGCCAGTTTTGAAGATCAAGCCTTTATAGATGTCGGCGCAAAAATCGGTTCGGCGCAAGATGTTTGGAATGCGGACGTGATTTTTAAAGTCAATGCGCCAACGGATACGGAAATCGGGTTAATTAAAGAGGGCGCCACCTTGGTGAGCTTTATTTGGCCTGCGCAAAATCCAGAATTAATGGAAAAATTATCGGCGAAAAAAATTAATGTGCTAGCCATGGATTCGGTGCCACGTATTTCTCGTGCGCAAGCCTTGGATGCGTTAAGTTCTATGGCCAATATTTCGGGGTATCGTGCGGTTATTGAGGCCGCCAATTCATTCGGCAGTTTCTTTACGGGACAAATTACCGCAGCGGGTAAAGTGCCACCGGCTAAAGTGTTGGTGATTGGTGCGGGTGTTGCAGGTCTTGCAGCAATCGGTGCGGCAAATAGCTTAGGCGCCATTGTACGTGCCTTTGACAGCCGTCCAGAAGTAAAAGAGCAAGTGAAATCCATGGGGGCAGACTTCTTAGAAATTGATTTCGAAGAAGAAGGCGGTTCTGGTGACGGTTATGCCAAAGTGATGTCAGAAGAATTTAATCGCCGTGCCATGGAGCTTTATGCAGCACAAGCCAAAGAAGTGGATATTATTATCACCACGGCAGCGATTCCGGGCAAACCTGCGCCACGTTTAATCACTAAAGAAATGGTGGATTCCATGAAACCGGGGTCAGTGATTGTGGATTTAGCCGCAGCGACTGGCGGTAACTGCGAATACACCAAAGCAGGTGAAATTTTTGTCACAGATAATCAAGTGAAAGTGATTGGTTATACTGACTTCCCAGCGCGTTTACCAACCCAATCTTCTCAACTTTATGGTACTAACTTAGTTAATTTATTGAAATTATTAGCACCAAATAAAGATGGTCAAATTGATATTAATTTTGAAGATGTTGTGTTGCGTGGCGTGACTGTCATTCGTGATGGTGAGGTCACATGGCCTGCTCCGCCAATTCAAGTATCAGCTCAACCGCAAAAACAAGCGGCAGCACCAGTAGCGAAAAAAGAAGAAAAACCAACCAATCCAAAAGTTAAATATGGCATTATGGCGTTGGTGGCATGCTTGTTCTTAGCCTTAGCTTCAGTGACGCCAACGGCATTTTTATCACATTTTACCGTATTCGTGCTAGCTTGCGTGGTGGGGTATTATGTGGTTTGGAATGTCAGCCACGCCTTGCATACCCCATTAATGGCGGTCACCAATGCGATTTCAGGCATTATTATTGTGGGTGCGGTATTGCAAATTGCACAAGGCAGTTTCTTTATTAGCATTTTAGCATTTATTGCCATTTTAGTGGCAAGCATCAATATTTTCGGGGGATTCAAAGTCACCCAACGTATGCTTGCAATGTTTAGAAAAGGTTAAGGAGAAAAATATGTCATTAGGTTTAGTACAAGCGGCATATATTGTATCCGCATTACTTTTCATTATGAGCTTGGCGGGTCTTTCTAAACATGAAACCGCAAAAGCAGGTTGTTGGTATGGTATCGTCGGTATGGCGATTGCGTTAGTGGCGACCATTTTCGGACCCGCCACTGAAGGGCAATTCTGGATCATTATTGCCATGATTATCGGGGCGATTCTTGGTATTCATCGTGCCTTAAAGGTAGAAATGACCGAAATGCCAGAACTGGTAGCGATTCTTCACAGCTTTGTGGGTTTAGCCGCTGTTCTTGTGGGTTTCAATAGCTTTGGTTTGCATATTCATCCTGAATTTGTGGCACCAGAGGGCATGACTTTTACCAGTCCAGATGCCTTGGAAACAGCGAAAGCGGCCTTTTTAGCCGAGCAAGATGTGCTTGCTAATATTCACAATGTGGAAGTGTTTTTAGGCATCTTTATTGGTGCGGTGACCTTTACTGGTTCTATTGTAGCCTTTGGTAAATTACGTGGAATCATCAATTCTAAAGCCTTAGCTTTACCACATCGCCATAAACTCAATTTAGCCGCTTTAGTGGTGTCTGCGTTGTTAATGGTGGCGTTCTTAAACTCACCAGATAACATCTTCCCTGTGTTATTAATGACAGCCATTGCGCTTGCATTCGGTTGGCATTTAGTGGCCTCTATCGGTGGGGCAGATATGCCAGTGGTGGTGTCAATGCTGAACTCTTATTCAGGTTGGGCAGCAGCCGCCGCCGGTTTTATGTTGAACAACGACTTATTAATCGTCACGGGGGCGTTGGTCGGTTCGTCTGGTGCAATCCTTTCTTACATTATGTGTAAGGCCATGAACCGTTCCTTTGTGAGCGTGATTGCAGGTGGTTTTGGTAATGATGTGGTAGCAAGTTCTGATGAAGAACAAGGCGAACACCGTGAAACTACCGCAGAAGAAGTGGCAGAATTATTGAAAAATGCGAGTTCTGTGATTATCACCCCAGGATACGGCATGGCCGTGGCACAAGCACAATATCCAGTGGCAGACATCACCGCCAAATTGCGTGAACGTGGTATTAACGTACGTTTCGGTATTCACCCTGTGGCAGGCCGTTTACCAGGTCATATGAACGTGTTATTAGCCGAAGCCAAAGTGCCTTATGATGTGGTATTAGAAATGGATGAAATCAATGATGATTTTGCTGATACGGATGTTGTATTAGTTATCGGGGCCAACGACACCGTTAACCCTGCGGCACTTGATGATCCAAACAGCCCAATCGCAGGCATGCCAGTCTTGGAAGTGTGGAAAGCTCAAAACGTGATCGTCTTTAAACGTTCTATGGCAGTAGGTTACGCAGGCGTGCAAAATCCATTGTTCTTTAAAGAAAATACCCAAATGTTGTTTGGTGATGCCAAAGAACGTGTGGATGATATTTTAAAAGCATTGTAATATTGCGTTAAAATTGTTTACAATATAACCGTACTTGGGTGCAAGTGCGGTTATTTTTTAAGGTATTTTTTTTATTTTTGTGATCTTGATTCCATAATTGATAAGAAAATCTTTTGTTTTTAGCAAATTCTTTTATATTGCGTGTTACAATCAAACCAATATGAGAATTTGCTTATGCAAATAGAATATGATTTACAAAAATCAGAAAAAAATGAACGAGAACGGGGATTGTCTTTTGAATTAGTGAAAGGATTCCATTGGTATTCTGCTATTATTGTTCCTGACGTTCGATTTAACTATCCTGAGCCGCGTTTTACCGCCACAGGTTTTTTGGGGCGAACACAACGTTTGCATGTCGTTTGTTTTATACCTATTGAATCAGGCGTGAGAGTGATTAGTTTTCGTAAAGCGAATAAAAGAGAGATAAAAAAATATGAAAGAGAGAGAACCCTTAACTAATGAAGATGGCGAAGTGAGAGAACTTACAGCAGAAGACTTTGCTTTGGCTCGTCCTTTAGTAGAAGTTATGCCTCCAGAGTTTGTGGAAATGGTATTGGCTCATCAAAAAGAAATGGAAGAAGAACAAGCAAAGAAAACACCTAAAAATACACAATCTGTGACGTTATCACTTTCACCTGAAGTTGTTTCCGCATTTCGCTCTACTGGACGAGGTTGGCAAACGAGAATCAATGAGGCTTTATTACAATATGTGAAAACCTCCCTTGATTTTTCTTAAATAATTGCGACAAACTTATTGTAAAAGCACCGCACTTTAAAAGTGCGGTTCTTTTTTGTATTTTATTCCGTTTGTGTTGGTTTCTTTTCTAAAATATTATTTTCATCTAATGTCAGCAAGCGAGAAATGGCATTACGATAAGAGATTTCTAGGCTTTCTCGACTGGTGGCAAGCACGCCTTGATCCACTAAAAAGCCATCATTAACATCATAAACCCAACCATGTAAAGAAAGTTTAGCACCACGATCCCAAGCAGATTGCACAATAGAGGAGCGACCAAGGTTGTAAACTTGTTCCGCTACGTTGATTTTGGTCAGCATATCGGCCCGTTTTTCAGGCGACAGATTACCAAGCAAATGGCTGTGTTTAAACCAAATATCTCGAATATGCAATAACCAGTTATTGATTAGTCCCAAATCTTGATTTTTCATGGCGGCATTAATACCGCCACAATTCGTGTGGCCGCAAATAATAATGTGTTCAATATTTAACACATCTACCGCATATTGCACTACCGATAGACAGTTGAGATCGGTATGAATGACTTGGTTTGCCACATTACGGTGGACAAATAATTCCCCCGGTTCTAAATTGGTGAGTTTCTCTGCAGGCACACGGCTGTCGGAACAACCAATCCATAAATAATGAGGGGTTTGGTGTTCGGCCAATTCTTTGAAATAATGGGAGTTTTCTTCTTTCATTCGCAATGCCCAACTGTGGTTATTGGCGAATAATTGTTCAATTCGTTTCATCATTTTTAGGTTTCCTATTGAATAATTTCATAACAAGGTTCGTAGGTGTCACCCGTCGGCAATTTCATGCGGTGTTGCACAATAAAGTCCTGTAAGAGTTGATCGATTTTATTCATCAGTTGTTGATCGCCTCGTAGTTGGAATTTCCCTAAACTGGCAATTTTATCTTGGGTTTCCGCTTTAATATTACCTGCCACAATGCCTGAAAAAGCACGGCGTAAATTGGCCACTAATTCCACCGCACTTTGGTTTAAATGGAGGTTAAGATTCGCCATATTTTCATGGGTCGGCACGAAAGGCTGTTGGAATTCCTCATCAATTTCCAGTGACCAATTAAAGCTGTAACTATCGCCTTTTTCAAAGCGTTGTTGTTGAATTTGGGTCATGGCGGCTTTCATGTAACGTGACACTGTCACAGGGTCATCAATAATAATTTGATACAGCGATTGTGCTTGTTCGCCTAAGGTTTCTTTAACAAATCGATCTATGGCATCAAAGTAGCCTTGGCTTTCTTTTGGCCCTGTGAGAATTAACGGCAAGGTTTGTGCTTGATTTTTCGGATTAAGTTTTATGCCTAAAATAAACATAAATTCTTCAAAGGTGCCGGGGCCGCCAGCGAAGATAATAATACCATGTCCCATGCGCACAAACGCCTCGAGGCGTTTTTCAATATCGGGCATGATAATCAATTCATTGACAATCGGATTCGGCGGCTCGGAGGCGATAATGGATGGCTCAGTAATCCCAATAAAGCGACTGTTTTTATAGCGTTGGTTGGCATGGCCAATGGCTGCGCCTTTCATTGGGGCCTCCATGACACCCGTGCCACAACCCGTGATGATATTCAGTTCACGCAAGCCCAATTCTGTACCAACGGCACGGCAGTATTGATATTCCACCTCGCTAATCGAATGACCGCCCCAACAGACCACTAAATTCGGTTTTTCACCCACAATCAAGGCTTTGGCATTGCGTAGAATACTAAACACCAAATTGGTAGTTTGCTCGCTAGTTAAATCTGTTTTTGAAATCATGCTGTTAACAAATAAAATATCACGTAATACGGCAAAAGAATGATATTGAATATTACGAATCATCACATCATCCACAAATGCCGTTTCAGGCGGGTGATGTAATTCAAGGGCAATGCCACGTTCCCTTGCGACTAAATTAATATCGAAATTATCGTATTTGGCTAATAATGCTCGGCTATCATCTGTCACTGCACCAGAATTGAGTACCGCCAACGTACAATTACGATAAAGTTGATAGAGTGGCGATCCCGCTTGCTTGGTGAGTTGGCAAACTTCAATATGGGAAAGCTGATCCATGCTGCCTTTCGGATTAATATAATACACTTGATTCATCTTATTGTCTGGCTAATCGTTGGTTAAGGAGAATCGGTTCAAAGTTGGAACGGAATGGATTAATATCTAAACCGCCACGACGGGTATAGCGTGCATACACCGTTAATTTTTCTGGTTGAGCATAACGCATTAAGTCAGTGAAAATCCGTTCGACACATTGTTCATGAAATTCATTATGTTGACGGAATGAGATGAAATAGCGTAATAATTTTTCTCGATCAATTTGTTTGCCCACATAATGAATTTGTACGGAGCCCCAGTCAGGTTGACTGGTAATTAAGCAATTCGATTTAAGTAAATGGCTGACTAAGGTTTCTTCCACCGGTAAATTGTGGGTGCAATCTTGTAAGTAATCCGCATTAAACGCATAATCAGTGATTTCAATATCTTGATCATCAATACATTCGCCAGTAAAATCCACAATCTCTTGCTGTCTGTAAAATTCGAGAGAATTTAACCGCACGTTGACATCACCGTTAGCACATTGTGCTAAATCCTGTTGAATGGTGCGTTGTACCTGTTCAAAAGAATCAAATTTCGTTTGGTTAAAGCTGTTTAAATAGAGTTTGAAACTTTTCGATTCAATTAAATTTAATGATCGGTAATCAATTTCTACATCCGCAATGGCGACTTGTGGCAAGCCTTTGGGGTTGAGCCATGAAATTTCATAGGCCGTCCAAATATCCGCACCGAATGTAAAGGGCTGTTGCTCCGTTATGCCGAGAGTATCACGGTTCAGTGAACGTGGCACGGGTTGCAGTAAAGTGCGGTCATAAATGGCACAATATTCTGTTTTTTGCCCGAGTTTTAACGCTTTTAAGCTGTCGTTATTGTCGTACATTATTTCTTCCAGATAATATGATATTCACGTTCATCTTCGTGATGTGAAATTAAAAATTTAGCAAATACGTCGTCCATGATGTCTTGCTCATTAACAAGACCCACCCATACTTCAACATATTCAGTTGGGTCAATCAGCACGCCAATTTCTTGCTCCCAATCCTCAGCGGTTTCTACCACTTCCACACCGCCTCGTTCTTCAAATTGCAGATTGAACAACAGAATATCGGCAGGATCTAGATTTTCGCCCGCCATTTCAAGAAAAATATCATAGGCAATATCAATCGCCGTATCGGGATCCAGTTTTTTTATCGTTTCAGTCATATATTATTACGTTTGGGAAGTTTTAAAATAAAAAAGTGCGGTGATTTTCACCGCACTTTTGCTCTGTTTCGTGCCAGTGATGGATTAGGCTTTTTTACTTGGCTTAATGGCCAATAAATTACATTTTAATTTGCTAATCACATGTTCTGCCGTGTTGCCGAGGAGAGCAGCGGATAATCCCGTACGCCCCACGGTGCCTAAAATCACTAACTCTGCCTCAATGTCTTTGGCCACTTGCGGAATGATTTCTTCTGGAAATCCCTCATACACATGCGTATGATCTTCTGCAATGCCAAAATGCTGACGGAGGGCTTTCATATTAATTAAATGTTGACCACGTACACCGTTGACGTATTCACTGGAATGAAATTCGGGTAAATCAATCGCCATGTTCATTGGGGTTGGCGGATAAGCCGCCACCAAATGCACATTGCCACGTTCCAACTGATCGGCCAAATCCATGCTGAGGGATACCAATTCTTTGTTGAAAATATCATGGTATTCTTCATCACCAGACACATTCACCGCCACTAAAATACGGCGTTGATGTTTCCAGTCGCCATCACGCACCATTAATAATGGGGTTGGGCATTTACGCAATAATTGCCAATCCATTGGCGTCACAAAGAGGGAAGTTAAACTTTCTTCTTCTTTGGTATATTTAATCACTAAATCATAATGATGATTGTCGATTTCTTCTACGATAGCCTCTGATTCATTGCTTGACCATACCACACGAGAGTGGAAGTTGATCATCGGATCGGCGTATTTTTCTAAATAAGGCAATACATCTTTTTGACGTTGTGTCACCACGGTTTGGTGCATTTCTTCCCGTTCGTCGGAAGATAGCAACGCAGACATTTCATAAGACAGATCATAGACGGGCAGAAAAACCGTGATGTTGACGGGTGTGTCACTTTTTTGTTCTTTGACCAAACGAACAGCACGTGCAAGGCCGTATTGTTTTTCATTTTCTGGGTTAAGAATAACGAGAATATTATTGAATTTCATCATAACCTCCATGGAGATGTTGCAGTTCAGTTTTATTCAATTTTGAATATAACTAGCATAGTGCGGATTGCATAAAATAACAAGCAACAGTCTTTAAAAATGTGATCTAGCCGACAAATTTTATGTGATTTATGCACCGCACTTTTTATTCAAATGCAATCTTGGTGCGGTGAATGCCCGCAATTTCGGTTAATTCTGGCAAACTGTTAATGGTAATATATTTGCCTTGTACCGCTAACACGCCGAGTTTTTGGAAACGCCCCAATAAACGGCTAATGGTTTCCACGGTTAAGCCAAGATAATTACCAATATCGCCACGGGTCATGGTTAAACGAAATTCTCTGGGTGAAAAACCTCGAGCAGAGTAGCGTTTGGATAAATTGTAAATAAACGCCGCTAAACGTTCTTCCGCATTCATTTTGGATAATAACAAAATCATTTCTTGATCGCTTTTGATTTCGCTACTCATTAATCGCATAATTTGTTGGCGTAATTTCGGCAATTTGCCTGAAAGGTCGTTTAAAATATCAAAGGGAATTTCACACACCATGGCGGTTTCCAAGGCCTGAGCATAGCTTGGGTGTTTCATATTCATAATGGCATCAAAGCCGACCAAATCACCGGGTAAATGAAAAGAGGTAATTTGCTCCTCGCCCGCCTCATTAATAGTGTAAGATTTAATGGTGCCAGAACGAATCGCATACAGGGAAACCAATTCATCCCCTGCTTTAAATAACAGGTGTGATTTTTGGATCGGTTTTTTTCGCTCGATAATATTATCGAGCTGATCTAATTCATGAGCATTCAGGGTAAAAGGAATACATAATTGGCTAATACTGCAATCTTGGCAGTGAATCGCACAGCCACCAGATTGGATACGACGAGTCATGCGTGGTTCAGATGATAAAATACTCATTATGCCTCAAAATTTATGATAAAATTGATCTAACTCAAAAATGATAGCATTAAAACGCAAAATTAAGAAGTAGAAAATTGAAAAAAGGTGGGCTATGCCAGCAGAAAAATTAACCAAAAAACGTCTTATCCAAATTATCATTATGTTTGTGATTCTACTTGTCGCTTTTGGTTATAAGACTTACCAGTATTATCATTAAAAGTTAGTAATTATAAAAAAGCTGATGAAATATTCATCAGCTTTGGTAGAGTAGATTTATAGTCAGATTAATTTAATGTAGCAAGATCTTTATCAATCATGAAAATAGATTTGCCGTCTTCCCCTAATATATTGAATTTATCTAGGATACTACCGAATAATTTTTCTTCTTCGTGTTGTTCTGCTACATACCATTGTAAGAAATTGAACGCAGAATAGTCTTTGGCTTCAAAAGTTGCACCGACTAATTCATTGATTTTACTTGTAATTAATCTCTCATGAGTGAAAGTTAATTCGATAACTTCACGTAATGATTTATATTCGTGAGCCACTTCTTCAATCGCAGAAATTTGTGCGCCCGCACCGGTTTCATTTAAATAAGTGAACAATTTACGCATATGTTCCATTTCTTCAGCCGCATGTTCACGTAAGAATTTGGCAGCACCGACATAACCTTTTTGATCACACCATGCACTCATTTGTAAATAAAGATTGGAAGAATAAAATTCCAAATTCATTTGTGCATTTAATAATTCAACGATTTTTTTTGCTAACATGATGTTGTCCTCTTATTCTAGTGTAGATAATTCTTTATCAATTAAGTAAATAGCTTTGCCGTCATTGCCTAAAATATCAAATTTATCAATGACGCCACTGAATAAGGTTTCTTCTTCGTGCTGTTCTGCCACATACCATTGTAAGAAGTTGAAAGTCGAGTAGTCTTTTGTGGCAAAAGTGACTTCGACTAATTCATTAATTTTCGCTGTCACGTGTTTTTCGTGTTCAAAGGCGATTTCTAATACTTCACGTAATGACGCATATTCGGTACGTGGCGCCTCAATTTTGCCTAAAATTGGCAAGCCACCGGTTTCGCTAACATAATCGAATAATTTTTGCATATGTTCCATTTCTTCATCCGCATGACCGATAAAGAATTTGGCGGCACCTTCGTAACCATGGTTTGCACACCAAGCACTCATTTGTAAATAGGTGTTTGATGAAAAGAATTCTAAATTGATTTGTTCATTCAATTTAGTAGTAATTGCTTGGTTTAACATGTTTTGTTTCCTCGTAAAAAAATAAAGTGGAATAAATCCAACTGTTGCTATTATAACCATCTAAATGAGAATTGCAATATTTATTTAAATATAAGTGATTAATTTAAAAGGAAAAATCAATAACAACTATTATCATTTAGAATAACTTAACAATTTCTTTACATAAACAAGTTTGGAAATAATTCGCATTTTTTAACCGCACTTTTATTTTGCTCGAAAAGAAAGTTGTCAGAACATTTGATTTATCTCATAAATTCACTATAATATGCTTTCTCGAAATGACTTTTGAGCAAATTATGGGAAATCGTTGGGTCGCCTGCGGTTTCTGTTTTTAAACAATCTTACAAGAGAACATGAAAATGGCATTTAAATTTAACGCTGAAGTTCGTCAAACGCAAGGTACGGGTGCGAGCCGCCGTCTGCGTCACAACGGTCAAATCCCTGCAATCGTTTATGGTGGCAGCGAAGCCCCAGTTTCAATCATCTTAAACCATGATGAATTAAACAACGCACAAGCACATGAGAGTTTCTATTCTGACGTGATTACATTGGTGATTGGTGGTAAAGAAGTGGCTGTTAAAGTACAAGCTATGCAACGTCACCCATTTAAACCAAAATTAGCGCATATCGACTTTAAACGTGTATAATTTTTAGTTTGTTTGTTGAAAAACACCAATAATCCCTGATTGTTGGTGTTTTTTTTATTATAATGAAAAAAATTAAACATAAGGAACAGAATATGACATTAAAAATCGGTATTGTAGGCGCAGGCGGACGCATGGGGCGTCAATTAATTCAGGCAGTACATTCTGCCAGTGGCGTAGAATTAGGGGCGGCTTTTGAACGCTCAGGATCATCTTTAATTGGGGCAGATGCTGGCGAATTAGCGGGTATCGGTGCGTTAGGCATTAAAGTGGAAGAAAAATTGGAAAATCAAGTGGATCAATTTGACGTATTGATTGATTTCACTCGCCCTGAAGGTACATTGGAACATTTAAAATTCTGCGTAGCTCATCATAAAAATATGATTATCGGTACCACGGGTTTTGATGAGGCAGGTAAACAACAGATTCAACAGGCTGCTGAAAAAATTGGGATTGTATTTGCCTCAAATTATAGTGTTGGCGTAAATTTAGTATTTAAATTGCTAGAAAAAGCCGCCAAAGTGATGGGGGATTATTGCGATATTGAGATTATTGAGGCCCATCACCGTCATAAAGTAGATGCTCCATCAGGCACGGCGTTATCCATGGGTGAACATATTGCGAAAACCCTTGGCCGTGATTTGAAAACCCATGGGGTATTTTGCCGTGACGGTATTATTGGTGAACGTAAAGCGGATGAAATTGGTTTTTCCACCATTCGTGCCAGTGATGTCGTGGGGGAGCATACCGTGTGGTTTGCGGATATTGGTGAGCGAGTAGAAATTTCTCATAAAGCATCTAGTCGCATGACCTTTGCCAATGGGGCAGTGCGTGCGGCGAAATGGATTGAAAACCAATCTTCTGGCTTATTTGATATGACTGATGTGTTGGATTTGAATAATCTATAATCGGCATAAAAATGCCCTGTGATGTTCCTTTCGCATGAGGGAAATCACAGGGCGGATAGTTAAATTATTCAGCCCACCAACGTTTAAAGTTATCCCACCATCCATTTTCTTCACGGGTGCCACCAAACACAAAAGCATGGGCGGCTTTGAGTTTGTACTCCGTTTTGCCGTCTTCGGTTTTCACTTCTTGGTAATCTGAATACACCCCTGATCCTACAAATTCTTCCGCATTAGGGCCTTTAAAACTTCCTTTAAAGAAACCTTGATCTAATTCTTGGTTAGTGATTGGATCTTTGCGTGTTACCTTACCTCGAAATTCCAATTTATCTTTGCCATCTTGATATTGGGTGGGTTGCAAAATAGCGCTGTCCATTTTTTCTTCGTTAAAAGAAATAATTTCGCCCGACACCTCATGGGTGGCAAAATTCACCTGTAATCTTACTTCCCCAATCAAACGATTTTTGGGTAGATTTTCATAATCGTGGAGGTTTAATCCTGATAATTTCATAACATAATTTTTCACCTCAATAACATTTCCATTAAGGTCTGTGACGTGAGAGTTTATAGATAGAGATGAATTTCCCCTAGGTGTCCAAGACAATACTTTGCCATGATAAGTCGCTTTTTCTCCTTTTTTAATAATGTCTGCTCGTTTGGCATAAATAGAATTTTGATTATAATTATTACCGACACTTTCATATTTTAAGGCATAATTTGCTCCACTACCGCTGCCGAAGTGAAAGGTTACATAGGAAGAATAGGTTTGATTGACAAAATAGAAATCATCCTCACCATATTGTTGTACTTGTTGCGTATCAATAGGAAAGATGGATAAATCAAACACATCTCTTGATTTTTTAGATAAGGCATCTAAACGTTCTTGTTTATTTAATTTAAATGAAATATCTAGCACCCGCCAAATACCTTGCCCATCGGCATCAGTTTCCAGTTCTTTTCTGGCCGCATCAAATATATTGTGTTCACTAAAACCATACCACCACGTGCCAAGACCCAATAATAAAATCAACGGCAAACAGCATTTGCAGCGGTGAAATATATTCCCCTTCGTAGGTATTAGCCAAGCCCATACTGATCTTGATGTTTTTTGAGGGGACTTCTTAATGGGTCTTTTTGTTCCTTTCACCATGATGCTTTTGGCATCGGAGCTTGATGAAACAGCCGTGACAGGGTGGTCGGCCAATGGTGTGTGCTGAAAAGATTGTGTTGGTTTACTCAATTCACCGACTAATACGGGTTCTTGGTTGACTTGATAAATATCATATTTGATCACCTTGAGCTTATCCAACAAGGTTTGTATTTCATTCAGTTGATCTGCGGTGATTTTTCCGATAGTTTTAAGATGCCTCAACAGCCGAGCAATCCCATTTAATCGCTCATCAATTTTTTGTTGAATGACGTCATTGGGCTTGTCGAGTTTTTCTGGTTGCCCTTGAAGTGGGCTATACCATTCTACAATATCACCTTGAATCATCGGTGTGGCAAAGAGGGTTAAGGTGCTAGGCGGTAAATGTGGCACCATCAAGGGTTGATAACGTTGGAATAGTTCGACAAAATCAAGGACGATCTTTGCATTGGGCGTGATAGTCGTTCGAGCAAGACGTTGCATATCAATTTCCTTATGATAAAAATGGATTTTGAACAACCCTTAAACGTAGAGGCGTATGTTAAAGGTTTACGATAATCAAGGTGGACGATTTCACCCTGTTCATGTTAACGAAATATGCGTTTAATTGTATAGCGAACGAGATGATTAAGCAAAAAAATCTGCACCGTAATCCGTGTAAATCCCAACGGTTAGGGTGCAGATGATAGAATTGGATGCGCTGTGTTATTTAGGCAGCGTTAATTATTTGCTTGAATAATATCCACCCATTGCACTATAAATGGCATTTTCGTTTTGAAGTACCGCATATTTCGCATTTAAGATAGCCACTTGAGAGGCTTTCTCGGTATTCGCCGCTGTTAACCATTCTCTTAACTCTGATACCCCAGCGTTATAACGATTTTGATAGTATTTGGTAATCCGTTGATCATAATCGTATTTTTTCTTCAAATTGGTATAATTTTGTTGCGATTGGGTATAAGCAAAATAGTTAGTGTCAATTTCATTTAATGCCGTGGTAATGCCTTGTTCATAGGTGACACGAGCTGACTCATAAGCTGCCTCGGAAATTTTGACATTCCATTTTACGTGGTTCCAATCTAAGAACGGTAAGCTAATGCCTAAGGCACCGGCTGCAATAGGATTGCTTAAGGCCGATCCCACTGTGGTGGCACTAGAGGACAAGGTACCACTTAAACTAAGCGTTGGGAACCAAGATTTTTGCGTCGCCTTGGCATCTTTAAATGCACTGCTTAAACGGAATAAATTGCCTTTTACATCTGGACGATTCGCAATAGTCGATACCGGTACATTTAAATTCACGCCTGCAGTTTTCACATTTAAAATATGTGGAAAATTAATATCTAACGCTTGATCTGGTTTTAAATTCAATAAATTACGTAAAGTTTGCTCTGCAGTTTTACGTTGAGTTTGGTACGCAATTAAACTGTTCCGAGCTGACAAAACCGCCTGTTGTGCTTGGTCGGTACTGGCACGGTCGGCCACACCTTGTGCTAAACGGTTTTGCATAATGTTGTTGATTTGTCCGTAGTAGCTAATCGTGTCGTTGGTGGCTGAAATCGCATCATTGAGATAAGCAAGTTGATAATAGGTCACTACAACAGAGTTAACCAAGGAAAGGCGAGTGGCCTCTAAATCTTGTTGGGTGGCTTTGTAGGTCCATTCGCCGGCATCGGCGGCATCCGCTAATCGACGCCATAAATCTAAAGTATAACTCACGCCCAATGAGCCACCATGGCTAATAGTGGAATTGGCATGGGTGTCGGTACGACGGCTAGCAGAAGAACTTGCAGAACCATTAAAACTTGGTACTAAATCTGCACCCAATAAATTGGCTTGGTAAAGAGCTGAGTTGACAGAAATAGCGGCTTTGGCTAAATCTTTATTATTTAATAAGGCTTGTTCAACCACTTGGTTTAATTGTGCATCATTGTACAATGTCCACCAGTTTTCTTTGATGTTGTATTGTTGAGTAAGCTGTTCATATTGTTGATAGTCTTGTTGGCTAGTTTGGTAGCTATCTTCAATATTACTGGCACAGCCGGCTAAGGCTGTCGATAAAATCACAGTGAAAGCGATTTTGTTTAGTTTTAACATATTTTGTCCTTTAATATAATCGTTGGGACGTATTGCATACCCCAAAAACAGATCGAGCAATAGGGCGTATGCAATACGCCCCTACATCAAATTGTAATAAATGAACGTTCGTTCATTTTGACTTGCTTATTCTAACAGAAAAATAAAAATTTTCTACTATTCTCTCGCCAAAGCATTAATCGGATTTAACTGTGACGCATTTTTCGCTGGCATATAACCAAATACCACACCAATTAACGTGGAGCAGAGTACCGCAGAAATAATCGAGAAACTGGAAAATACCATGGTGAAATCCGTCATAAACAGATTAAAAATGGTACCAAATAACACCGATAATACAATGCCAGTCAGCCCACCAATTAAACAAATTAAGATCGCCTCAATCAAAAACTGTTGCAGAATATTAGCTTGTCTGGCACCGATTGCCATACGAACCCCAATTTCTTTGGTGCGTTCTGTGACGGAAACTAACATAATATTCATCACACCAATACCGCCTACCACTAAGGAAATCAACGCAATAGAGGAAATTAACAACGTCATGGTATTGGTGGTGGCTTCAATGGTTTGTTTAATGGTATCGGTATTCATCACGAAAAAGTCTTTTTTGCCATGGCGAACTTGCAATAAATTGGTTAAGCCCTTTTCTGCCACCGTGGAATTGACATCATCACGAATTTTTACCGTAATGCTATCAATTTTTTGATTGCCTGAAATTTTATTCATGGCCGTCGTGTAGGGAAGATAAAGTTTCAAACTGCTACTACTTCCGCCCATATTATTGTTTGATTTAGCTACACCAATGACTTTCAACGGCTTTTTATTCACCATTAAAATTTCGCCAAGTGGATCTTTATTGGGGAAAATTTGATTCACCGTATTATCATCAATCACCACCACATTTTCATTATTTTTCACCTCATCTGCGGTGAAAATTTTGCCATTTTCAGTGGTTAACCCTTTCACGTTAAAATATTGTTCCCCTACGCCATACACTTGAGCAGTAAAACTTTGGCTACCATAAGTTAGCGTTCCGCTCACGGAGCTATTTGGAGTGGAACTTTCAATATAACTTTGTTTGGCGAGAATATCGCTGTCGTTAACGGTTAAATTCTGGTTTTTATCAGCGTGTCGATCACCAAAACCGGTACCGTTAAAAATGTCCATAGTATTGGTTCCCATGGAATTAATATTGGCCAGAATTTTTTGCTGAGAACCGTTACCTAAGGCCACCACACAAACCACCGACGTGATCCCAATAATAATCCCCAACATGGTTAATAGGGAACGCATTTTATGTGCCACAATGGCCTTGACCGACATACGGAATGATTCCATAAATTGATCTTTATAGAAACTGAACGCGTTTTTATTAATTTTAGGCGTAGTGTCTTTGTGGGCAATTAAATCACTTTTGCGAGTATCTTCAATAATCCGACCATCTTTAATTTCAATCACTCGATTAGCAAATTCCGCCACATTTTTGTCATGGGTCACCAAAATAATGGTATGCCCCTCACCGTGGAGTTGAGTTAAAATTTCCATCACAGTTTCGCCACTTTTGCTGTCTAATGCCCCTGTGGGTTCGTCCGCTAAAATAATTTCCCCCCCGTTCATCAAGGCTCGAGCAATACTCACACGTTGCTGTTGACCGCCTGAAAGTTGGCTCGGTTTATTTTCTAATTTATCGCCTAAGCCTAATTTATCCAGCAAACTCCCTGCACGAGCTAAACGAGTTTGTTGATCGACGCCGGCATAAATTGCCGGAAGTGCTACATTTTCCACCGCACTTAAGGTGGAAAGCAAATTATAACGTTGGAAAATAAAGCCAAATTTTTGCTGACGTAAATCAGAAAGTTGGTCACGATTTAAATGACTAACTTCTTGGTTGTCAATTTTATAAGATCCAGACGTCGCCGTATCCAAACAACCAATAATATTCATCAGGGTGGATTTACCTGAACCCGATTGTCCAATAATGGCAATAAAATCGCCTTTTTTAATGTCTAGATCAATGTCTTTTAAAATCTGCGTACGGTTTTCGCCCTCACCAAAAAATTTGGTGATGCCTTTGATTTCAATAATATTCATAAAATTATCTCTTTTTACACCGCAGTTTTAAAATATTCTTGGGCCACGATTGCTATTGCCCACGGTTTCACCCTCAGCCACTTGCGAAGTGATGACTTTATCGCCCTCGTTTAAACCCGATAAGATTTGCGTATTCACATCGTCATTTAAACCAATGGTCACGTCACGTTTTTCCACTTGTTTATTCTCGTTTAACACATTGACATACACCTTATTACCGTCTTTTTGTAAACTTGTGGTCGGCACTAATAAGGCATCTTTCACATCGGCAATGGTAATGGTATTTTGCGTGGTCATCCCAATACGTAATTTGCCCTCTGGGTTATCCACTACCACATTCGCATAGTAATACACCGCATTGGTATCCGTGACATCTTCGGTATAGCCGTTATCGGTTAAGGTCGTCATGGCCGGATCCACGGAATTAATTTCTGCATGATATTTCGTATTCGGATCGGAGAGCGTGGTAAACTCAATGGGCATACCTTGTTTCACTTTGGTAATATCACCCTCGGAAATTTCTGGTTTAATCAGCATTTTGCTTAAATCTGCCACTTGTACGATAGTCGGCGTAGTTTGATTGGCGTTCACGGTTTGTCCGACGGAAACCGGAATCGAAATCACCGTACCGTTTAACGGAGAAACAATTTTGGTATAACCTAAATTGGTTTGAGCCGTACTGACTTCAATTTCCGATTGTTTAATCGAGGCTTCCACGCTTTCAATATCGGCTTCTGCACTGGATAGGGTATTTTTCGCCGTATTCACATCATCTAAGGTGGCAGAATTTTGTTTGTATAACTTCGACATCCGATTATAAGCAGACAATGCCACATCATAAGCGGTTTTCTTGGCTTTCAATTGTGCTTGATAAGAAGAAAGTTGTGCTTGAGCCGTGTTCAGGCTGTTAACTTGGGTTTTGGAATCAATTTCCGCGATTAAATCGCCCTCTTTCACCTCTTGCCCTAAGCTCACGTGAATTTTCTCAATTTTTCCTGAAACCTGTGCACCGACTTCCACACGGTTATAGCTCCGCACCGTGCCACTGGCTATCACTGATTTTTGCAAATTGCCACGGCTTACCGTTTCGGTTAAATAGGTGACTTGTGATCCTTGATCTGCTTTAAAATAAAACCAAGCTGCCGCACCCAAGGCAAGGATAATGACCGCAATTAATAATTTTTTCATCATAATATGTCCGATAATAAATAAAAGTAATAGAAGTATAAGGGATAAATCTTAATAAATCCTTAAGTATGATTGATAGATTGCATTTTTAGGAAAAAGTTGCAGGAAAAATTTCAAAGATTTTGTCCGCACTTTGTAATCTGACCGCAAACCGTGTAGAATAACCCCAATTTTTTAACCGTTTAACTTTTGATGATATGACAACAGAAAATATTGAAACAAACGAAACTCGTCCGACGAACTTTATTCGTCAAATTATTGATGAAGATTTAGCATCAGGAAAACATAGCAATGTTTACACACGTTTCCCGCCTGAACCCAATGGCTATTTACATATTGGCCACGCCAAATCGATTTGCTTGAATTTTGGTATTGCACAGGATTATCAAGGCAAATGTAACTTGCGTTTTGATGATACTAACCCAACCAAAGAAGATGTGGAATATGTGGACAGTATTAAGCAAGATGTGGAATGGCTCGGTTTCCATTGGGAGGGTGAACCGCATTATGCGTCAGATTATTTCGATCAGCTTTATGGTTATGCTATTGAATTAATTCAAAAAGGTTTGGCCTATGTAGATGAGCTTTCACCGGAACAAATGCGTGAATATCGTGGTACTTTAACCGAAGCTGGCAAAAACAGCCCATATCGTGATCGTCCGATTGAAGAAAATTTAGCCTTATTTGAAAAAATGAAAAACGGCGAAGTAGCCGAGGGCAAAATGAGCTTACGAGCCAAAATTGATATGAGTTCGCCATTTATGGTGATGCGTGACCCTGTGATTTATCGGGTAAAATTCGCTAGTCACCATCAAACAGGGGATAAATGGTGCATTTACCCAATGTACGATTTCACTCATTGCATTTCCGATGCCATTGAACGCATTACCCACTCAATTTGTACCTTGGAATTTCAAGACAACCGCCGTTTATATGATTGGGTATTGGAGCATATTTCTATTGAACGTCCATTGCCACATCAATATGAATTTTCTCGTTTAAATTTAGAGGGAACCTTAACATCTAAACGTAAATTATTAAAATTAGTGGAAGAAAAAGCCGTAGATGGTTGGAACGATCCACGTATGCCAACAATTTCAGGCTTACGCCGTCGGGGTTATACGCCAGCTGCTTTGCGTGAATTTTGTCGCCGAATTGGGGTGACCAAACAAGATAACGTGGTGGAATTTTCGGCGTTAGAAAGCTGTATTCGTGATGATTTAAACACCAATGCACCACGAGCCATGGCCGTGATTAATCCGCTAAAAATCGTGATTGAAAACTTAAAAAATTCGGAAATTTTAACCGCACCTAATCATCCCAATCGGGAAGAATTAGGCACAAGAGAATTGCCGTTTACTCAAGAGCTTTATATCGATCAAGCAGATTTCCGTGAAGAAGCCAATAAACAATATAAACGTTTGGTATTGGGCAAAGAAGTGCGTTTACGTAATGCTTATGTGATTAAAGCCGAACGGGTGGAAAAAGATGCGGACGGCAATGTGACTTGTGTATATTGTTCTTACGACCCTGAAACCCTTGGTAAAAATCCTGCGGACGGTCGCAAAGTGAAAGGCGTGATTCATTGGGTGTCAGCCACAGAAAATAACCCAGCAGAATTTCGTCAATATAGCCGTTTATTTGATATGCCAAACCCCGGGGCAGAAGAGGATATTATTGCCGCCATTAACCCAAATTCGTTGGTGGTAAAACAAGGTTTTGTAGAAAAATCTTTAGTCAATGCAAAAGCGGAACAAGCCTATCAATTTGAACGTGAAGGCTATTATTGTGCGGATAACAAAGACAGCCGTGCAGATCATTTAGTGTTTAATCTCACCGTGAGTTTAAAAGAAGGATTTTAGATGAAAAAATTAGTGTTAGTCGTGTTGACCGCCTGTGTGTTAGTCGCCTGTTCACAACCAAAAGATATTTATTTTAATGGAGCAGAGGGATCACATTCTGGCATTAAATATGATAAAAGTAGTGAATCCTTTGGGCTAAATCCTTAAGTCCCTCACCCTAACCCTCTCCCAAAGGGAGAGGGAATTTTGTATTTATCATCAACAATGACAACATCTCAATCACTCCCTTTTTGGCAACAAAAATCGCTTTCTGAAATGACGGAATCGGAATGGGAATCCCTTTGTGACGGCTGTGGAAAATGTTGTTACCGCAAATTTATTGAGGGACGAGGCAAGCGTGAACGCTTATATTACACCCGAATTGCCTGTGATTTATTAAACCTAGAAACAGGGAAGTGCGGTGATTATTGCAATCGTTTTACATTAATTGATGACTGCACCAAACTGACCAAGAAAAATCTCGCTCAATTTAGTTGGTTGCCAGATACTTGTGCTTATCGTTTACTTTATGAGAACAAGCCATTATTTGACTGGCATCCGCTGATTTCCAATAATCCCAACTCCGTTAAACTCGCTGGTGTCATGATTAAAAACGGCATTCACGAAAAAGATGTGATTGATTGGTTTGAGTATGTCATAGATTAAATCCGATAAATATGGCATTTCCCTGTTGGCATATCCACCGCAAGGCTTAATCTTCCGCCTAGCGTTTCCACATAGCGTTTTAGCGTGGAGAGTTTTAATTCATTACCACGTTGTTCAATTTGTGCCACCGCAGGTTGAGAAATACCGAGAGATTTAGCTAATTCTTTTTGTGACATTTCTAGTTCTTCGCGTAAATTAGATAATCTTGCTTCAAGAATAAGTTCTTCGGCTTCTTGTTGTATTTCTTTTTGTTCCTCTGGGGTAAATGTGGCAAGTAAGTCATCTAAGGTTTTCATTATGTTACTCCAATGTTTTTAAATAAGTGGTAAATTCTTGATCAGCTAGACGGATCATATGCTTATAAAATAATTTGTCATTACTTTTATCACCAGCACATAGCACGATAGCTTGACGTAGTGGATCAAATGCAAAAAAAGCTCGTAATGGCCTACCATTATGTTGAATGCGTAATTCTTTCATATTGGCATATTTTGACCCATTAACAGTATCAGCATAAGGTCTTGATAAATAGGGCCCAGCCATTTTTAATATCGTTAATGCTCGAGTAACACTTCGTTGTGTTTCTCTATTTTGTTGTTGTACCCAATCCCAAAAACAATCTGTTAATAGCACTGTCCATTCTTTTTTTGGCTTTTCTTCGTCAGTATTTTCTGTATAACTCATAACTTATTCTCCTTGCATTTTATAACTTACAGCTTATTTGTCAAGTTGCTCGTTTGTACGATTGAAACGAGAACATAACGCAAAATAATACTTGCAACAAACTTTGCTGTTTAAGTTTGGAATCTAGATCACAAAAATCCATTTTACAACTCGCCCCACTGTGATCCTGCGAATGATTGACAAATATGACAAAGATCACAAAATTCAACTAAATTGATTGTGTTTATTGTTGACCTTGTTAGAATATAACCAGAAACTTGAGGTACGCCTATGAATTTAACTGAACAACCACGCTTTACTGAACAGAAAGCTGAAAAATTAGGTATCTGTCCTTCGCATTATGATATTGATGGGCATTTTATTACGGCATCGCCCGAAACATTGGATTATTTCATCGCACTTTTGTCTGCGGAAAGTAGTCAGTCTGATGCTCATTTTGATGATGTCTTAGTATTAAATGCACAGCAAGTCACAGATTACGCTTTTTCTTCTTTCTTTTCATCCATCACCACCTGTCGTTTAACCAACGAACAAAACGAATTAATCTTTGAACAACAATCCGAACAACAAATTAGTTTACCGGCACTGCCAGTAGGTTATTATCAATTAACCCTTTCAGATAAAAAACAACAACGTAAAATTCGCTTGTTGGTGCAACCTAAAACCACATTCCAATCGCCGGTGTTAGAACAGCAAAAAGCCTGGGGGATTAATGTCCAGCTTTATAGCTTGCGTTCTGAGCGTAACTGGGGAATAGGTGACTTTGCCGATTTAACGTATTTAATCCAACATGCGACGCAATTTGGAGCGGATTTTATTGGGATTAATCCATTGCATAAAATGTATTCTGCAGTGCCAGATTGGGCCAGTCCTTATAGTGCGAGTTCACGTCGTTGGTTAAATCCGATTTATTTAGCGGTAGATTTGTTGCCTGAATTTAAATTGGCGAAATCGGTACAAACTTGGCTTACTCAACAACAAACTGAATTGGTGCGTTTACGTCAGCAAGAGGCGGTAGATTATCGTGCAGTTTCTGATTTAAAAATCACTGCGCTTGAACAGCTTTTTGCATTCAGTCAACGGAGTAAAACAGCCAAGATTGTGGCTCGTCGTCAAGCGTTTTTGACGTTTGTTGAACAGCAAAGTGAAAATCTGTTAAACCAAGCCTTATTTGAGGTGTTGGATAATATTGAGCACCCGACCAAACAAGCTGATGAAAAGACGATTGGTTGGTTAGGTTGGCGGAAAGAATGGCAACAATTAAGCGAAAAAAATCATAAAGCCTTAATTAAAAAATATCAACGTCAAATTGAATTTTATATGTGGTTACAATGGTTAACCGAACAACAATTGGCCGAAGTAAAAGTTTTTGCTCAAAAAGCTGGGTTACAATTAGGAATTTATGGCGATTTAGCGGTACAAAGTTCATGCGGTAGTGTGGATGTATGGAGTGACCCTGATCTTTATTGTGTCAAAGCGACCATCGGCGCCCCGCCTGATCCTCTTGGTCCTGTTGGGCAAAATTGGGGATTACCGCCTTATAATCCGACGGTTTTAAAAGCTCGTGGTTTCCAACCTTTTATTGATATGTTACGAGCTAATATGCAACACTTTGGCGTGTTGAGAATCGATCATGTGATGGGCTTGTTCCGGTTGTGGTTTATTCCGGAAAATAAAACCGCAGTTGATGGCGTTTATGTGCTTTATCCGTTTGCTGAACTTATGGCGATTTTGGCCATTGAAAGTCAGCGTAATCAATGTGTGATTGTGGGCGAAGATTTAGGCACTGTGGCAGATGAAGTGCGGTCTAAATTAAATGAATTTTTAGTTTATTCGTATTTTGTGTTGTATTTTTCACAAGCCAATGGCGAATTTCCGCTAGCAGAAAATTTCCCACCCCAAGCCTTTGCGACTATTGGCACCCATGATGTACCGTCTTTACGTAGTTTCTGGCATTGCAAAGATTTAGAATTGTTTGAACAACTTGGTGTGTTGCAAGGCGATTTTTTACAACAGAAATATCAACAACGTTTAGAAGATAAACAGGCATTATTAAATAGTTTACATCGAGATCAGTATTTGCCCGATGATTATTATGGTGATGCGTTAAGCATGGCCATGCACGATCATCTCAATTTGGTGATTCATCGTTATTTGGCTCAAAGTGAAAGCCGTTTGATTGGCGTGCAGTTAGAGAATTTGATTGATCAGGAAGTGTCGTTTAACTTACCTGGTACATCTGATGAATATCCTAATTGGCAGGTGAAACTCGCATTGCCATTAGAGCAGATATTTAGTGACCAACGCATTCAAGCGTTGCTAAATGAAATTAACCATAATAGGAAGTCATTATGAAAAAATTAGTAGAACAATCCGTGATTGATGCGTTTTTTAATGGAACGCACGCTGATCCATTTTCCGTGTTAGGTATGCACGAAACAGAAAGAGGGATTGAAGTTCGCGTGTTAATGCCTGACGCAGATAGCGTAGTGGTGATTAATCGTGCCACGCAAGAGGTGGCAATTCAATTAGAAAAAATTGATGAACGTGGATTTTTCACTGGCGTGACAGCCCAAACCCATGATTTCTTTGATTATCAACTTCAAGTCACTTGGGGGCATGAAACCATTGTGGTAGAAGACCCATACCGTTTCCATCCAATGATTGAAGAATTAGATAACTGGTTATTAGCTGAGGGTTCACATTTACGCCCTTATGAAGTGTTGGGTGCACATTTCACTGAGTGTGACAATGTCACAGGTGTTAACTTCCGTTTATGGGCACCGAATGCCAAACGTGTGTCTGTGGTGGGGGATTTCAACTATTGGGACGGTCGCCGTCATCCAATGCGTTTCCATGCGAACAGCGGCGTGTGGGAACTCTTTATTCCGAAAGTGGCTTTAGGACAATTATATAAATTTGAATTGTTAGATTGTAATAATCAACTACGTTTAAAATCTGACCCTTATGCCTTTGCTGCACAATTACGCCCAGATACCGCCTCACAAGTGAGTGCCTTACCTGAAATCGTGGAAATGACTGAGGCTCGCCGTAAAGCCAACCAATCAGATCAGCCGATTTCTATTTATGAAGTGCATTTAGGTTCATGGCGTCGTAATTTAGAAAATAATTTCTGGTTAGACTATGACCAATTAGGAGATGAGTTAATTCCTTATGTGAAAGATATGGGCTTTACCCATATTGAATTGTTACCCATTTCAGAATATCCATTTGACGGTTCGTGGGGCTATCAACCGTTAGGTTTATATGCACCGACTAGCCGTTTTGGTACACCAGAGGGCTTTAAACGCTTTATTGCTAAAGCACACGAGGCCGGTATTAATGTGATTTTAGACTGGGTACCGGGGCATTTCCCAAGTGATACCCATGGTTTGGCTGCCTTTGACGGTACGGCGTTATATGAACATGCGGATCCAAAAGAGGGTTATCACCAAGACTGGAATACCTTAATTTATAACTATGGCCGTCATGAAGTGAAAAACTTCTTGACAGGTAATGGCTTATATTGGTTGGAACGCTTTGGCTTAGACGGCTTACGTGTGGATGCCGTGGCGTCTATGATTTATCGTGATTACAGCCGTAAAGACGGAGAGTGGATTCCAAATGAATACGGTGGTCGAGAAAACTTAGAGGCTATTGATTTCTTACGTCAAACTAACCGCATTGTGGGTACCGAAGTCCCAGGGGCAACCAGTATTGCGGAAGAATCGACCTCTTTTGCTGGCGTCACCTTACCGCCTGAAAATAACGGTTTAGGGTTCCATTTCAAATGGAATATGGGTTGGATGAATGACACCCTTTCTTATATGAAACTGGATCCGATTTATCGCCAATATCACCACAATAAAATGACCTTTGGTATGGTGTATCAATACAGCGAAAACTTCTTATTGCCATTGTCCCATGATGAAGTGGTGCATGGTAAATGTTCGTTGTTAGGCAAAATGCCTGGGGACGCATGGCAAAAATTCGCTAACTTGCGTGCTTATTATGCGTATATGTGGGGCTATCCGGGCAAAAAATTACTCTTTATGGGTAACGAATTTGCTCAAGGCCGTGAGTGGAATTATCAAGAAAGTCTGGATTGGTACTTATTGGACGATTTCCACGGCGGTGGCTGGCATAAAGCCGTTTTGCAATTAGTCAAAGACTTGAATAAAACTTACAAAGAAAACGCCGCACTTTATCAATTAGATAACAAACCAGAGGGTTTTGATTGGTTAGTGGTGGACGATTATCAAAATTCTGTATTTGCCTTTGAACGTCGTGACAGCAACGGTGAACGTATTTTGGTGGTCAGTAACTTTACCCCAGTGGTGCGTGAAAATTATCGTATTGGCGTCAATGAAGCAGGGGAATATGAAGAAATTCTCAATACCGACTCGGCTTATTATAAAGGCTCCAATGTAGGTAACTCTGGTGTCGTTACTACAGAAGAAATTGAAAGTCATGGCAGAGAACAATCTATTTCAATTGTGATACCGCCATTGGCAACGGTTTATTTGCGTTGGAAAAAAGTTGCAAAAAAGGTCAGAAAAACAGCAGTAAAGCGTACTAAAAAAGCGGAAACTGCGGTAGAAAAACCCGCAAAAACGGCTAAAAAAGCGACCACAACCAAAGTAAGCAAAGCAAAAGCAACGAAAGCGGAGAGTGTGAAAGCGGCGGTGGCCGAAAGCGAGGCGACTAAAGCAAAAACAACCCGAGCTAAATCCGAGAAATCGGATACGGTAAAAATGGATGTGAGTAAGATAACTACACCTATCGAAACCGAAATTGTGCCTACCACGGCAACAAAAACGACCGCTAAAAAGGCGACCAAAGTCACCACTAAAAAAGCGGCGTTAGAGGCAGAGCCGGTGAAAAAAACAGTGAAAGCAAAAGCGGAGACCAAAACCACCAAAGCGAAAGCGAGTACGGTCAAAAAAGTAGCCTCAGAAACTGAAACTGTGAAAAAAGCAACCAAAGCAAAAGCGAAAAAAACGGCCGAAGTATAACAGGTAGAACATTGCGTAACGGAGTGGTGTAGTTAACTACACCATTCCAAACGCTTTGATGTTAATGGATTATTTTTAAATTATTATTTTATGAGTACATTATTAGGGGCGAATGTTGAATTTCGCAATAATCAACAAGGGGTGAATTTTGCCCTCTATTCAAGCCAAGCCAGTCGCATTGAGTTATGTTTATTTGATGATAACGATCAGGAACAACGCATTGCCATGGCGAAAAATGAACAAGATATTTGGCATTGTTGGTTAGCCAATGTAGCAGTGGGGACAAAATACGCTTACCGTCTTTATCCTAAAGATGAAAAAAGTTTGAACAACCCCAACAAATTAATGTTAGATCCCTACGCCAAAAAAGTCGTTGGGAAACCTGATTTATCCACCATCAACAAACGAGCATGGTTTTTATTAAACGACGCTCGTGATAATGCGAAAGTTGCTCCGAAGGGCGTCGTGACTGCGCCTTCTGATTTTGATTGGCAAGGTGATGACCAGCTACAAATTCCGTGGGCAAACAGTATTCTTTATGAATTACACGTGAAAGGCTTTACCCAATTACGCAAGGATTTACCCGAGCATATTCGAGGCACCTATGCGGGTTTAGCCCATCCGAAAAGTATCACCTATTTAAAACAATTAGGCATTACAGCAGTTGAATTATTGCCCGTAAATTATGCGGTAGATGAACCGCACTTACAAGAAAAACGCTTACACAATTATTGGGGTTATAACCCCTTAGCCATGTTTGCATTAGAGCCTCGTTATGCGGCGACGGATAATCCAGAAAATGAATTTAAACAAGCAGTCAAAGCCTTGCATCAAGCGGGGATTGAAGTGATTTTAGATGTGGTATTTAATCACAGTGCCGAGGGCGAAAAACATTTTCCAACCTTTAGTCAACGAGGTATTGATGATGAGGCTTATTATTATCACAATGCAGATGGATATTATGAAAACTGGACAGGCTGTGGCAATACCTTAAATTTATCGACGCCACAAGGCCGAGCTTGGGTGTTGGATTGTTTAAGATATTGGGTGAAAGAATACCATATTGATGGTTTCCGTTTTGATTTAGCCAGTAGCTTAGGGCGAGAACAACCCCATTTTAATCCGCATTCTTTATTATTTCAGGCCATTGAACAGGATCCATTATTATCCCGTTGCAAAATGATCAGCGAACCTTGGGATTTAGGCGAGGGTGGCTATCAAGTCGGCAATTTCCCACCGTATTTTGCTGAATGGAATGATCGTTATCGTGATGATATTAAACAGTTCTGGTTATGGAAAAATGGCGCATTAGGTGCGTTAGCAGAACGCTTTGCTGGCTCAAGTGATATGTACCGAAAAGAGGGACAACAACCGCATAAAACGTTAAATTTTATCACCGCACATGATGGTTTCACCTTGCGTGATTTAGTCAGTTACAACCATAAACATAATCTGGCCAATGGCGAAGATAACCGTGATGGACGTAATGAAAATTACAGTTACAACCATGGTGTGGAGGGATCCGCCGATGGCTTGCCGTTAGCTGAAAAAAGTGCGGTGGAAAAACAACGATTTTTAACCAGTGTGGCGTTATTACGTACGTTGTTATTATCCAATGGGACGCCCATGTTATTGGCCGGTGATGAATTTGGGAATACACAATATGGCAACAACAACGCCTATTGTCAGGATAGCCAAATTGCTTGGTTGAAATGGTCGGCATTTAATCATGATTTATTTACGGCCACCCAGAAAATCATTCAGTTACGTAAAAAAATCAGCAGTTTATCTTGCGATCAGTGGTGGACAGACCAGAACGTGACTTGGTTAAATGAATTTAGCCACCCTATGCAAGTGGTGCATTGGAACGATAAAGCTATAAAAGCCATGCAAATCTTATTAGATGATGAATGGCTATTCGTGATCAACGCAAAAGATGAATTGCAGAATTTTGTATTACCGGAGGGAAATTGGGAAATTTTAGTGTCACAACAAGCCAAGCCATTAAAAGGGCAAGGTTTATTGCTTGAAACCTTAGATTTCTGTGTATTACAACGAAAATAAACGTTTTTTTTAATTAATTTTTTCAAAAGTTTGAAGTCTATCACAGAATTTTATTTTTATTTTCTGTATAGTGATGACAGATGATGAAATTCTCACCATTTTAACTAAACGATTAACCCGAAATTTTATTTATGGAGAATAATTATGAGTAGCAAAGTAGCAGTACCCAACAGATTCGAACTTGTTAAAGAAACCTTGGTGTTAATTTTAGCGGGTGGACGTGGTTCTCGTTTACACGAATTAACCGATAAACGTGCAAAACCTGCACTGTATTTTGGTGGTAATCGTCGTATTATTGATTTCGCTTTATCAAACTGTATTAACTCGGGATTAAACCGCATTGGCGTGGTAACACAATATGCGGCACATTCTTTGTTACGTCATTTGCAAAACGGTTGGTCTTTCTTGCCACAAGAACGTGGGGAATTTGTGGATATGTTGCCAGCGCGTCAACAAATTGATAATTCCACATGGTATCGTGGCACGGCGGATGCGGTATATCAAAATATGGCGATTTTGAAAAACCACTATAAACCAAAATATGTATTGATTTTAGCCGGTGACCATATTTATAAACAAGATTATAGCCAAATGTTGCTCGACCACGTGACCAGTGGGGCAAAATGTACCGTAGGTTGTATTGAAGTACCTCGTTCAGAAGCGTCCGAATTTGGTGTTATGGCGGTTGATGAGAATTTGAAAGTGAAAGAATTCGTGGAAAAACCTGAAAATCCACCTGCTATGTTTGGTAAACCAGATGTTTCATTGGCCTCCATGGGGATTTATGTGTTTGATGCGGATTATTTATATGATGTATTAGATCGTGAAGTTAAATCACCTTACACTTCCCATGACTTTGGTAAAGATATTTTACCGAAATCCTTGGAAGAGGGCGTATTGTATGCACATCCGTTTAGCCGTTCTTGCATGGGGCGCAATACCGATGGCGAAATTTACTGGCGTGATGTGGGTACCTTAGACAGTTTCTGGCAATCAAACATTGACTTAGTATCTGAAAAACCACAATTAGATATTTACGATCAACGTTGGCCAATTCGTGGTAATCCAGAACAAACTTATCCATCAAAATTCTTCTACAATAACCCACATGTTAAACCGGTGGATAACTCGTTGATTTCTGGTGGATGTTTGATTACCGACGCAAGCATTAGTTATTCCGTGTTATTCAACAATGTAAAAATTAAAGCCAATTCCAGTGTCGATCACTGCGTCATTTTACCACAAGTGACCATTGGTAAAGATTGTGTGTTGAAAAACTGTATTATCGACCGTCACGTGGTGATTCCTGATGGCACTCACATTGGGATAAACATTGAAGAAGATCGTCAACGTTTCCGTGTGAGTAGTACAGGTAAAGTGGTGCTAGTGACAGAATCCATGGTTAAAAAATTAACCGGTGAACACATTGGTGACGAAACCCATTTAGATTAATTTTATTCACCCTCATTACCCTCACCCTGGCCCTCTCCCAAAGGGAGAGGGGAGTTGGATTTTCGGGTGGTGAGGGTTTTATTTATTCAAGGAAAACAAAATTAAATGAGAGTATTACACGTTTGTTCTGAACTCTATCCATTACTCAAAACCGGCGGATTAGCCGATGTGATGGGGGCATTGCCTTTTGCACAAAAGCAAGAGGGGATTGATGCACGCGTTTTATTACCAGGTTATCCTGCGATTTTTGCAGGGATTCCAGAAACCTATGTGGTGGCTGAATTTTACAATTTTGCTGGCCGTATTTTATTACGTTATGGTGAATACAATGGGGTAGGCGTGTATATTATTGATGCACCGCATTTATACGATCGTCAAGGTAATCCTTATCACGATCAATGGTATCAAGATTACACCGATAACTATAAACGTTTCGCTTTACTCGGTTGGGTTGGTGCAGAATTGGCTACAGGATTAGACAGTTGGTGGAACGCCGAAGTGGTTCATTCTCACGACTGGCACGCTGGCTTAACCAGTGCGTATTTATATAACAAAGGTAAACCGGCTAAATCCGTATTCACGATTCATAATCTCGCTTACCAAGGCCGATTTGAATATCATCATTTATACGAAATTGGTTTACCTGCAGGCATGTTCCATGTGGATGGCTTAGAACTATATGGCGAAATGTCTTATTTGAAAGCCGGCTTATATTATTCTGATGCTGTCACCGCCGTGAGTCCAACTTACGCCCAAGAAATCACTCGACCAGAATTTGCTTATGGTTTACAAGGCCTATTAGGCACCTTAGCTTATCAAGGACGTTTACACGGAATTTTAAACGGGGTAGATGACAATATTTGGCATCCAAATAACGATCCTTATATTACGGACCACTATAAATTAAAATTTATGGCTGGTAAGAAAAAGAATAAGGAACAGTTACAAGCCTATTTCAATTTACCACAAAATCCAGATGTGCCGGTTTTCGTCATGATTACCCGTTTAACCGAACAAAAAGGTGTGGATTTATTGTTGGAAACCACCGATGAAATCGTTAGCCAAGGTGGACAGTTAATTGTGCTAGGGTCTGGTGCTCAACATTTTGAACAAGGATTGTGGGGCTTAACCCAATATTATCCAAACAATGTGGCGGTGAAAATCGGTTATGATGAAGCCTTATCTCACCTTATGGTCGCAGGTGGTGACGTTATTTTAGTACCAAGTCGTTTTGAACCTTGTGGATTAACCCAATTATATGGTTTAAAATATGGCACATTGCCTTTAGTTCGCAAAACAGGTGGCCTTGCTGACACCGTAGTGGACAGCACCAGTGAGAACATTAAAGCCGGTATTGCTACTGGTTTTGTATTTGAACATGCTGACCCACAAGGCTTGCGTTATGCCATTAACAATGCCTTTGCGTTATGGAAAAAACAACGTTTATGGGTGAATGTCAGAGCGAATGCCATGGCTCAAGATTTCAGCTGGGCATTAGCCGCAAGACATTATCTGGCACTTTATAACAGAATTTAGTTGTAAAAGTCGTCAAAGTGCGGTTAAAATACCGCACTTTTTATTTTTATTGATTATTTAGGATTATTTCTATGCACGAAATTCAAAATTATGCACGTCCATCTAATGACGTAGAGTCGCTGAAAAAAGCCATTGTTTATAAATTAGTTTACCTTATCGGACGTTCGCCAGAAGAAGCCAGCCAACGTGACTGGTTAAATGCCACGTTATATGCCGTACGTGATTTAGTCACCGAGGGATGGATTTCTACCGCCAAACAATCCAGAGCGGAAGAAACTCGCCGAGTTTATTATCTTTCAATGGAATTTTTAATCGGTCGTACTTTATCTAACGCTATGTTAGCGGAAGGCGTTTATACCACGGTAAGTAAAGCACTTGCCGAATTAGATGTCGATTTAGAAGATGTGTTAGAAAAAGAAGTTGACCCAGGTTTAGGAAACGGGGGCTTAGGTCGTTTAGCCGCTTGCTTTATGGATTCCTTAGCCACATTAGCTATTCCAAGTATGGGCTACGGTATTCGTTATGAATATGGGATGTTCCAACAACATATTGAGGACGGACATCAAGTTGAAAAACCGGATGCGTGGTTAGAAAAAGGTTCATCTTGGGAATTTATTCGCCCTTCTAAACGTTTTGACATTCGCTTTGGCGGTCATATTTATTTTGAAGGCAAAAAATGTGTATGGAATCCTTCCGAAGAAATCACCGCACTTGCTTATGACCAAATGATCCCTGGCTATGACAATGACAGTGCGACCACATTACGTTTGTGGTCTGCCAATGCCAGTGATACTTTTAATTTGGCAGAATTTAACAAAGGGGATTATTTTGGTGCGATTGAAGAACGTTCATCTATTGAAAACGTCTCTCGTGTGCTTTACCCAGATGATTCTACCACCGCAGGGAAAGAATTGCGTTTACGCCAAGAATATTTCTTAGTGTCTGCCTCATTGCAAGATATTATCCGCCGTCATGTGCGTATTCACGGTACCATTGAAAATCTTGCTGATCATGTAGCCATTCACTTAAATGACACCCACCCAGCTTTAGCGATTCCTGAATTAATGCGTATTTTAGTGGATGAAAATGGCTATATTTGGGGTAAAGCATGGGATATGTGTTGCCGCATTTTCTCTTATACTTGCCATACTTTAATGTCAGAGGCCTTAGAAACATGGCCAGTGGAAATGATGGCGAAAATTTTACCACGTCATTTACAAATGATTTTGGAAATCAACGATTATTTCTTAGAGCATGTGAGAAATCATGTAACAACCGATAATGACTTTATCCGCCGTGTTTCTTTGGTAGAAGAAGGCGATGTACGTAAAGTGCGTATGGGGTGGTTATCCGTGGTCGGTTCACACAAAGTCAATGGGGTAGCCGCCATTCATTCTGATTTAATGGTGACATCAACCTTTGCCGATTTTGCTCGCATTTATCCAGAACGTTTCACCAATGTCACCAACGGGATTACACCACGTCGTTGGATTGCGTTAGCCAACCCTGATTTATCGGCATTGTTTGATAAATACATTGGCACTGAATGGCGTCGTGATTTAACTCAGCTTGAACAGTTCAAAAAACACATTCAAGATCCAGATGTGAGAAAAACCATTCCAGCCATTAAACGTGCTAACAAAGTGCGTTTAGCGGATTACGTGAAAAAAGAATTGGGCGTGGAATTAAATCCAGATGCGTTATTTGACGTTCAAGTGAAACGTATTCACGAGTACAAACGTCAAAGTTTGAATGTATTGCACATTATTGCTCGTTACAATGAAATGTTGGCTCACCCAGAAAAAGACTGGACACCACGTGTTTTCATTCTTGCGGGTAAAGCAGCGTCAGCCTACTATGCTGCAAAACAAACCATTAATTTGATTAATGACATTGCGAACGTCATCAATAATGATGAACGCTTACAAGGTCGCTTAAAAGTCGTATTTATTCCAAATTACAGCGTGAGCCTTGCACAAATCATTATTCCAGCAGCAGATATTTCAGAACAAATTTCTTTAGCGGGTACGGAAGCATCAGGCACCAGTAATATGAAATTTGCACTAAATGGTGCATTAACCTTAGGTACGCTAGATGGTGCCAACGTTGAAATTCTACAAAATGTCGGCGAAGATAATATCTTTATCTTTGGTAATACCGTTGAGCAAGTAGAAGAATTACGCCGTCAAGGTTATCGTCCATTTGATATTTATCAAGCCGACGAGCAATTACGTGAAGTGGTTGACCAAATCAGTTCAGGCCGTTTCTCACCAAATGATCCAAATCGTTATCAAGATTTATTGAATGGATTAAGATACCACGACTTCTATCAAGCCTTTGCGGATTTCCGTAGCTATGTAGAAACCCAAAAAGCCGTGGATGAGAAATATAAAGATCAAGCTGCTTGGGTTGACAGTGCATTACAAAATATTGTCAACATGAGTTTCTTCTCATCTGACCGTACTATTGCGGAATATGCGGAAAAAATCTGGCATATTGAGCCACTGAAATTGGCTTAATCAAATAGCGTTTTGATAAAGTGCAACTGCGGTCAAAAAAATTGAATATTTTGACCGCAGTTTTTTATTGGGAATTTACACTAATATGTTTTAACACCGGATCATCTTGATGTACAGCCAATACATTAATACCTTGCAAGAACGTTTTATATCCCAAAGGGAGTAGAAGATTATTAACCGGTTCTAATCCCGTCTTTAGAATTTCTACCAGCATTACTGGCTTAAATCGTTTAATTAAATTTAAACCGCTTTTTAATACCTCTTCTTCCATACCTTCAACATCCATTTTAATCAAATCTAAGCGTTGTAATTCAAGGCTATCTAAAGATAATAAAGGAACTTTGATTTTCTCAGATTGTTGATAATCAATATGTTGACCAATAAATTCAGGGTGTGCTAATTGTTTTAATTCAAAACTGCCAAAGGAAGCATGTTGGTTATAATCTAATTTAGGAATAAATAAGAATTTCTGTTGGCTATCATCCCCTAAAGCAACATTTAATGCCGTAACATTAAAGCAATTATTAATCGCAATATTTCCTGCTAACGCATAATAAATACGTTCCTGAGCTTCAAAAGATAACACACTTCCCCAATGGGTCATCTCATTTCCCCAAGCAATCGAATGTGCACCAACATTTGCTCCACAATCCAAGGCTTGAACACCATCACCATAATATTGACGGCGTAGTCGTAATAATTGTAAAGCAAGATTAATTTCATGCTGATCAAATTCGGATGTTGTCAAATATTGATAACCTACGCCAAAATATTCGCCATTGGCATTAGAGGTATAATCTTGTCGATTTAAGATCATGGTTCCAGTATGGGTGGAAGCAAGAATAAAGGATATAGGCCGAGTAGTGGAATTAGTTATGGTTGTGGTTGGTTGGTTGGTTGGTTGGTTGGTTGGTTGGTTGGTCAGGCATTTTGAGTAAACTCCAATCTAATGTAAAGGGATTTTTAATACGATTATTCTAACATACTCAATATCATTGTATAGGGACCTAGTAACAAAAAATGCGATGAAAAATTCACCGCACTTTGGCTTATTTAACTAACGGTTATTTCAACCACTTATTTGTCAACGTACCTGCTACCATGGCACCATTGACATTTAACGCCGTACGTCCCATGTCAATGAGCGGTTCAATAGAAATTAATAAACCAACTAAAGCGAGCGGAAGATTTAAGCTAGATAATACCACAATCGCTGCAAAGGTTGCACCGCCACCGACACCAGCAATACCAAAAGAAGAAATGGCAACTACTAGAATAAGGCTTAAAATATATTGTACCGTGAAGGGGTCAACACCGACGGTTGGGGCGACCATGACGGCTAACATGGCTGGATAAATCCCCGCACAACCATTTTGTCCAATGGTTGCCCCAAAGGTTGCAGAGAAATTCGCAATCACGCCTTTATTGCCTAATTTATCGGTTTGCGTTTCAATATTCAGCGGAATAGAAGCGGCACTTGAACGAGAAGTAAAGGCAAAACTTAGAACCGGCAACACATTCTTGAAGTAATTTAATGGGTTAATACCGGACAATGCAAGAATAAGACCATGTACGATAAACATCAATAAAATGGCTAAATAAGAGGCCACAATAAAGCTCCCCAAATTCACAATATCTGCCCATTTTGCAGTAGAGGCCATTTTTATCATTAATGCAAACACACCATAAGGCGTTAAGCGAATAACGAAACGAACCAAACGCATCACTAATTGATTTAAGGTGTCCACACCTTGTGCAATACGGTTACCCAATTCTTCATTTTCTTTACGCAAACTCAATGTGGCAATGCCGAGTAAAGCAGAGAAAATTACCACACTAATAATTGAAGTTGGATTGGCTCCCGTGAGTTCGGCAAAAGGATTTTTCGGAATAAAAGAGAGTAGCATTGCTGGAATGCTTAAATGGCTTACTTGATCTACACGTCCATCTACTTTTGCTTGTGCCGCTAATTCACGTTCACCCGCAATTAATCCATCTGCCGATAAATCAAAAGCATACGCCATGGCAATCCCAATCGCAGCGGCAATGGCCGTGGTGACTAATAATACGCCCAATACACTAAAGCTGATTTTCCCTAATGAACTGGCCTGATTTAATTTGGTAATCGCAGACAGAATAGAAACAAAAACCAACGGCATTACAATCATTTGTAATAATCTGACATAACCGTTACCGACTAAATTAATCCAGTCAAGTGTGGTGTCAATTAATGATTTTTCTGCGAAAGTTTGCAGGGTAGCCCCGAATAATAAACCTAGCATTAAAGCGACAAATACGGTTGAGCCTAATTTTTGATTTTTACGATACAGTACATTTAAGCCGTAAAGAATGGCTAAAAATGCAATAAAAGTGACAATAAGCATGAATTTAATTCCTTATAAATAAAAAAGAGAAAATAGGCGAGTATGATACCAGAATACTCAAAATGAAGTTATGACAATTCAGAATAAGTTATAACGAGAAAAAATGACAAATACACGTGACAATGTCACATATAGTAAAAATATTATTGTCAAAATCTAGCGAGAATTTATGCCTTATCTTTTCTAGATTTCACATAGCGTTATCAACGAAAACAAACTCAAGAAATAAACCGTTCAATAAAAAACAACATCACCACAATTTTTATGGAAAAACATAAAATCTAATACTTAGTTCTCATCATGGCATGGAAACCATAAATTTCATTTTTTACCTAAACTAAATCCATATTATAGAGTAGCTGTAAACAGCCGCTTTAAATGTGACATTTTCATTACATGATTTAACATAATACACATTATGCGAAATTAGTTATAAGGTTAGCAGATACTACGAATTAAATAAATCACAGAGTTATCAACAGTCACGTTGCAACAGTTAAACAAGACAAATAAAGGTATAAACGAGATCTGTCACGGTTATTTTTAGAGGTTGTTCACATAAAGTCACGGTTTGTACTAGTGAAAAAAGAAGATTTAGACAGGTATTTCTAACGGCTATTTTTGACAACGCTACGTAAAATCTGGGTAATTATTGTTGATAGTTGTGTCAAAATTTATCTAGATGAGATAATCAGATTTAAGATGATTCACAATAGGACTTGAAAATTACGTTGGAAACCTTATAATAGAAAGACAGCAAGGGTTTCCCCTTACTGTCTTGACTGGTTATTCGTGTTACCAAGCTAACGGGCTATAAAGCAACACAAATAACACGATTAAAATTATAAATATAATTCTCATCGGTCTTTCTCCTATTTGGTTTAATTAAAACAAACTGGAGATGTGTCACTACCTGACCTGCCCGTCAGGTAATAAAAACACCTGACCAGCCGAGATGAATTATAACAAGAAAACCGCCTTATGTATATATGTACATTATGGCGGTTTTGTTTTTTATGAATTATTACAAATAAGCCTGCATACTAAAATCATATCGCTGAATCTGTGCTGGCGTTAATAGCTTTTGTTCGCATAACTGCTCTGCCACCCATTTCCAGTCAACGCAAGGAATATTATAGTGACATTGTAACTTTTTAATCCCCAATGCAATATCATCAATAATCAAATTACCATAGGCTTTGGGTGAACTGGTGAATTTATACTGTGTTGGATTGACATTAATGCCATACAATTCAATTTTATTTTGCTTAAACCAATCCAAGGCCTCGGCCAGATAACAATCTTCTGCTCGCATGGTAAACAGAATCAGATTGTGGCCATTTTTCACCAAATCACGTAACACTTGTGCTGACCCCACATCATCACCAATCTCGGGAAATTTATGGGTGACGCAAGTGCCATCAAAATCAATTAAGATATTCATGTTGTTTATCTTATCTTTGTTTACAATAATTTCGTAGCGTATTCATACACTTGCTGCAATAACGGCAATTTTTCTTCATCATTGCTGTATTCTTCAATCAGATTTTGAATTTTTTGCTCAAAATCCACCGCAGTTTTTTCCAATTTACGGCGACGATAACGCTCCCATTGCAACTGCTCTGTTCGATTTAAGGTTTTGAAATAATGTCTAGCTCGATAATGGAATAGCAACTTCTCTACCCTGTTATCTTCAAAGGTTAAACCGTGATTTGCCAATTGTTCGGGCGATAACTGGCGTAAAATGGCCATATTATTGCGATCATTTGGACTAAAAAAGCCACTGTATAATTCAGTTTCTACATTATCACGTACTTCAAATTGGCGTTCTTGGCTGAAAATGTCTTCCACTTTTGACCGCACTTGCTGTGATTGTCGGAGTTTTTGTAAATTTGCCAAGCATAATTGACGATCAATCCCTAAACGTTCGGCATTTTCAGGCAGTAATACTTTGGCTGGTGCAAGAATCGGACTTTTATTTAAATGCACTAATTTAAGCGGAACAGGCAAAATCCCCTGTTCTTCCAATTCAGATTTTTTGGTATATAAATGTGTTCGCAGTTCATCGGCGGATTTTGTGAGCAAATCGTCGATATTTTGCGATAAATCGCAGACAATCACCGCATTTTGATTTGTTGGGTGCCAGGCTAAAGGTGCAATCCAGGTGCAATTTCCCCGATAATTCCCTAGCATGCCAGAAACATGCACCAACGGTGTCATTTCAGCGATATTCACTAAACTTTCAAGGGCTTTTTTGCCCCGATTTTCAAAGAAAAATTGGAATAATTTAGGCTGTTTTTGCTTGATCAGCTTAGCCATGGCAATAGTGGCATACACATCTGCCATGGCATCGTGAGCGTTACTATGCTCAATGCCGTTGGCAACGGTCAATTTTTCCAAACGGAAACTCGGCACACCGTCATCATCATACGCCCATTCAATACCGTCAGGTCGCAAGGCATAGCACGCACGTACGACATCCAACAAATCCCACCGAGAATTACCGTTTTTCCAACTGTATTCATAAGGGTCAATAAAATTGCGATAAAAGGTATAACGGGTCATTTCGTCATCATAACGAATGCTGTTATAGCCCATTATGCACGTATTTGGCTGGCTAAATTCGGCTAAAATCTTTTCTGCAAATTCAGGTTCAGGCAAGCCTTTTTCATTACATTCTTGTGGGGTAATGCCGGTTACCAACACCGCTTCGGGACTCGGTAAATAATCATTGCTTTGCTTGCAATATAACATTACTGGTTCGCCGATAATGTTAAAATCTTTATCGGTCCGAATACCTGCAAATTGTGCAGGACGATCTTCGCTTGGGCTGATACCAAAGCTCTCATAATCGTAAATAAAAAAGCTAAATTCGTTGTTCATAATTTACAGTCTTAATAATAAGATAGCCACAATACCTAACAGGATACCCGCCATATTCATTTTGCTAATTTTCTCTTTAAAAGCAAAAGCACCCACAACGGCACCTAAACAAATCACGCCTAAATCCATAGTAGCAAACACAATGGTTGGGTTTTCTTTATAGAATTGGTGGGCATAAATATAAAACAGAATATTACCGAAATTTAATGCCCCTAATAACATCCCAGCCAGTAAACTCGGCACTGTCCATTGGGTTCGTTTAATGAGTAAATAGGCGAACATAATCACCATAGCACAGGCGAATGAGATAAATAACGTGGCTGGAAATGCCCCACCTTGTAAGGCAATTTTCTTAAATAAGATGCCAGTGGTTCCCCAAATTAACCAGACGCCCCCTAAAGCCAGTGCTGCTTTTGTGGCATTTCCCATTGCACCAGCAGGTTTAAACAACAAACCAAATAACGCAAAAAAGGCCACAACGACCCCAACAATTTTCATATCCGTTAGGGTTTCACCGAAAATCACTACCGCTGCCACAATTTGCAAAAATAATGCTAATCGCTGTGCAGCGTCGGTACGCACAATCCCGCCATGTTCCACGGCTTTTGACATAACCAAAAAGCCTACCGGTAATAATACGCCAAGGGTTAAGAAAATCGATTTAGACTCACTTTCTACCACATATTCGGTAAACCCTAATCCTTTGAAATCAGGAGATAATAGGAAATAACTCAACAATAACGCAATAATATAGCCAAATGCGACCATCTGATCAGTAGCGACGTTGTAACGTTTTATCATCTTAAATAAGATAGAAACGGAAACGCTACATAGAATAGCGAGAATGAGAAAGTGCATGTTGGCTCCTAAATAGTTTGTTTAATTAAACTCATAATATATTCCACATCACGAGAATCTTTCACGGTGATTTGATAATCCCCTGTGCCGTGATGTCCTTTTTCTGACACATCTTCCGTGATATTTTTCGGATCGTTTAATGTGCCTTTTTTCAAATTAATGAAAATTTTTAAGCTGTTTTGCTGGATTTTGATATAGGCAAGGTTTTTCTTCCCTTTTTTAAAGGCAATATAATGCTTGAGTGCTTTTGGTTCTAATTCTGCATCCAGTCTTAAAATAGCTTCTTGAAACTGTTCATACAGTTCGTATATTTCATCGCTTTTGTTGTTCAGATGATCTTGCTCCGAATAGGCTTTGATTTCACCGACCACTTTCTCTAAATCCGTATTTTGTGCCGTTTTAATTTGTTTAAAACTCGGGGCGGATTTGGATTTTTTCAGTGGAACGATGGACACAATCCCCTTTTCAAATTGATGAATTTCCCATAATTCTATTGGTAAATCTTTGAAATTCGCCGCTTGGCTCTGAAAATCCGTAAAGGCTGGTGAGACAAAAATCACCTTAGATTGCGACCAATCAAATTCATCTCGTTTTAACTTCGGCAAGCCACTTTCATAATATTCCACGATAAACTCGCCTTTGTTTTCTAGCATTAAATTCAGGTAAGAAATCCCCTGATCCACGACGCTAAAATTTTGGCTACGTTTATATTCAATAATTACAAAAGCATTATTTTCAGGGTCAAAGGCTAAGGTATCAATACGGCTATTTTTAATGCTAAATTCCGATTTTATCAGCTGATAATCGGAAATCACCGCCAGATTTTGCTCAAACAAGCGTTGAATTTCTTTTTCCAATTTAAAGGGCTTTTCTTGTAGTGAAGATAAGCCGTTTTCGTTTTGTTTAAATAGCAACATTGTCCTATTTCCGTAGGGGCGTATTGCATACGCCCTTTGCTCAATCTGTTTTGGGCGTATGCAATACGCCCCTACAATTATTGTCCAAATCCCCGAAGTCCAACAACGTGAACCTGCTCCTGATTCCCCGCAATTTTCCGCACCAGTTTATAGGTCGTGCCTTTTTCTGGGCTGATATTTTCAGGGGCGGCGATTAATAATTGCATATCTAACCGTTCGCATAATTCAAACAAGGTGGAAATGGATTTGCCGTCAAGTCGTGCGGCTTCGTCAAGGAAGAGCAAGCGGCAAGGCACAATGTCTTTGCCACGAATACGGCGGCTTTCTTCTTCCCAGCTTTGCACCACCATTAATAAGATAGACATCCCCGTACCAATGGCTTCACCTGTTGATAATGCGCCACTTTCGGCACGCAACCAGCCGTCTGCACCACGGAACACTTCCACTTCTAAATCCAAATAATTGCGGTAATCGAGCAATTCTTCGCCGATGGTTTGGGCGGTACGGTTACCCATATCAATATGCGGATTAATGCGTTGATAGAGTTTCGCCATCGCTTCTGAGAAAGTGATGCGATTGTCGCTAAATAAATCTTGGTATTCCTGCTGTTCGCCTGATAAGGCATCTAACAGCATAGCGTGGGTATCACGGATATTCACCACCAACCGCACGGATTTCACTTGTCCAAAGGAAATATTTTGTAATCCTTGGTTGAGCTGACGAATACGATTTTGTTCACGTTGAATGGTTTTTCGCATAATGTTCGCTACCGATTCGCTGCTGATCGCCAATTTTTGCTCACGCCCTGTGAGTTCGTCCGTTAAGCGGTTAAGCTCAATTTCCATTTGTTCAATGGCATCAATTGGGTCGTCGGTTTTGATAATATCTTGGCGAATCCGCTCACGCAAATGTTGATACACCGCAATAAAGAACCGCACTTTGTTTTCAGGTTTGCGGTTATCTTCCGACAAACGCAGGCTGTCACGCAGATATTCATTGTCTGCCACCGCTTGGCGTAATGCCCCAAGGGCTTTATCCGACATTGAACGCAAATCGTCTGCGGATAAATAGGCAAGCTCACGGCGGTGTAGTCGTTTTTCCACATCGCTGTTGCGAGATAACCGTAATACCACGCACCAACTGGCTTTGGCGGCGACCACGATTTCACGTTGCTGTTTATAATCTCGCTCTGCTTTGCGAATACGGCGAGTTAAATTTTCTGCATCGCTTTCAATCAAGGTGAGTTGTTTTTCCACATAAGAACGGCGTTGGCGGTTGGTGGAAAGTTGTTGATATAATTCATCTTTCCGCACTCTCGCACGCTCTTCTGCTCCAAGGTCTGCTCGTACGCCTAATTCACTCACTTCCGCCAATAATTCTTTGAGCAAATCATTTTTACTGTTATACGCACTTTGCAACTGAATCATCACCTGATTATATTGGGCAAATTGTGCTTGTTTTTGGCGGAGCTGTTCACGTTGTTGCTCACGGCGTGCTTGGGTCTGCTCCAATTTCAACCGCAGTTGCTCATTTAGGCTGTTGCTTTCGGTTTGAATGGCATCATCATAGGCAAAATGGGCTTTGCGTTGTACCACATCCTTCAGGGCAAAGATTTTCTGTTGCACTTGTTTTTGCATTGCCACGGCTTGGGCTAAATCGTCTTTTAAACGCTGGTAATTTTCAGGGTCGCTTTGCAAGCTGTTCGCTATCGGCTCTAACTGTGACAATGTCACGCCGTGATGGCGGATAAACAATTCATCTTGCTCAAGATTATCCAACTGCTCCCGACATTCTTCAATGCGGTCTTGCAGGCTTTCATCGGCAATCACGGCTAATTGTGGAATAATCCGATTGAGCAACTGCATTTTTTCTTTGGCTTGATCTAATTTCAAGCGTGCCTGTTGTTCGCCTGTGGAAAGTGCGGTTAATTCTCGCTCAATTTCATTGCGTTCCGTATTAATGGCTCGCAGGTTTTCTTCTGGGTTTGGCAAGAATGCCAAGGCTAAATGCAAGCCGACAAATTGGCTAAATTGTTGGTGTAAGCGTTGGCATTTTTGTACATCAAAGGCGACTTCGGCATATTTTTCTGTGACATTGTCACGCTCAATTTCCAATTCCGCTAAGTGTTTTTCCCGAGCCGCACGCCCGAATAACGGAATTTCAGGGAATTTGGAATAACGCACTTCCCTATCCGATACCTGCACCACCACCCCGTGTTCCAACTCATTGGCAGATAGCACGCTGTCATCAAAGGCACTTGGATCGCCTTCAATTAAATACAAATCATCAGGGCAATCGTCTAAATTGGCAAGTTGGGCTTTCACGGCGGCTAAATCACGCACCACAATGGCATGGCGAGCAGGACCATAAAGGGCGGAGAAATACGGAGCATCTTCTATCGGCACATCATCGTAAAGTTCGGACAACAACACGCCGCCAAAACGCTCTGCCAACACATTCAAACGCGCATCTTCTGAGCCATCAGGTTGGCTTAAACGTGAAATTTGTGTTTCTAACTGTTGACGTTTTTGAGCTAGCTCGTCCCGTTGCAAGGTGAACTCACGTTCTTTTACCAACAATGATTGCATATAATTCATCACATCTTGGCTGTCACCAAACTGCTCGCCCGACTGTTCGGTTAATCGTTCAAGTTCGGCTTGAGCCAATAACCACGCAGGGGCTTTTTGCGAATGTTCATTATAGGCTTGATTTAACTGCTCTCGTTTTTGACGTAAGGTAGAACGGTTTTCCACTTGATCGGAAAGTTCGCTAGTTAAATCGTCAATCATGGCTTCTTGTTTGCTGTAAAATTCTTCTAGCTCATCCGCGGTGTCCAACTGCATATTGGCACGTTGATTAAACTCTTTTAATAAACGCACCGCAGCTTGTTGCTGGGCAAAACGCTGTTCCAATTCGTGTAACTTCGCTCGTAATTGTGGGGTTTGGGTCGCATTGAGTTTTTGGGTTGGGTATTCACGCAACAGTTCTTTCGCCGATTCCCACGCTGCACTTCTTGGCACGTCACCTGCAATTTTGCACACCAACTGGTAGGCTTTATCAAATTGCGATTTTGCCGCTTCGGAAATGGACATTTTATGCTCAAGCTCTAGCACTTTTTCGGTCAGAATCTCCCCTTGAGTGGCAAACTCCTGCTGATAATCGTCCACATTTTTCACGCTCAAATCTGCCAATCCGCAGAGCTGTTTGGCTTTTTCTAACGCCGCAATGGCTTGTTGATATTGCAACGCTCGAGTTTGTTGGGCATCTAATGCTTGTTGATAATCGGCAAGCTGGCTGCGAATTTGATCCACTTCGCTTTCTAATTGCTCAAATTGGGCTTGGCTTTCTTCTAGCTGTTCTTGGCTAGTTTCCACCACCATTTTTTGTTCTTCAAGACGTTCGGTTAAGCCACCAATATCGTCTTGATAACGCTCAATTTTTTCTTGATGACGTAACGCATTTAGTACCAAATTTAAATGATCCGCCGCACTTTGATGATCTACTTCCAGCCCTTTTTCGGTTTCTGCCAATTCCTGAGCTTCACGGCTTAAATCAATCAAACGATGTTGCGATAACGCCTGTTCCGACTTAGCTTGGTACCACTCACGGCGGAACTTCAAGGCATTTTCAATATTGCCCTGACGCTCATTGGCGTTACGCATATAATCCGATGCCACATAATTGGTGGTTTCGGTAATCAAATGTTTAAATAAATCCCGATCCGCTTGGGTCAGCTTAATGGCTTCCAAAGTCATACGGTTTTCCCGCAACGCCGATTCCATATCCTGGAATGCCTTGCGAACGCCTAAATTTTCAGGCAACAAATAATCACGCAAGGATTTGGTTATGGCACTAGAAATCCCCCCATACAAGGACGCTTCAATCAGTTTATAGAATTTCGCACGATCACTGGATGAACGCAGACGTTTTGGAATAATCCCCAAATCAAACATCATTGCGTGATAATCGGCGATGGAATGATATTGCTTGAATTGTCCGCCAATATCGTCAATCTTGTCTTTAAGTTCGTTTAAATTCAACACTTTGGCTTGGCGGTCATTGACCACTTCGGTGAAAATCGTAGTGGGATTAATGGATAATTCCACTCCTTGCAGACTGAACGTTTTAATATCCACTTTCTTATCACGCCCTGCAATTTGTTGCAATCTTGCCCCAACCAAGGTGCGTTGATGACGTGAATTAATGGTATCCAACACCGCATAACACACCCCAGGGCGAAGTTTGCCGTGCAACCCTTTATCACGGGATCCGCCACTTGCCCCTGCTTCGGTGGTATTGCGGAAATGCAACAAGGTCAAATCAGGAATCAACGCCGTGACAAAGCCTGCCATTGTGGTGGATTTCCCTGCTCCGTTACCACCCGACAGCGTGGTCACCAGTTCATCTAAATCAAAGGTGCGAGCAAAAAAACCGTTCCAGTTAATCAGCGTGAGCGAGCGGAATTTGCCCCGTTCTACCCCTGCTTGCGGTTGAAATGGCGAAACGGCGGTGAAAATTTCTTCTGTTTCTTCCTGCATTTCTTCTACCACATCTTGTTGGCTTAAATCATCTTGTTCTAATTCAAACTCTGCCATTATTCCGCCCCTTCTTCATTCTCATCTTGGCTATCATCAAAATCTTCGTCATTTTCCACCGCAGTTTCTTGATTGAACGCCGCTTTTTCCGCTTGCAACGACTGTGGATTTGCCGCTTCACCGTCCCGAATCAAGCGTAATTGGGCTTCTAATGGATCATCCCCCGACCGCACTTCCGCCCCAAAACGGAACACCGATTCGGAAATGGTAAACTTACCGCTATTCTGCTCGCCCACCGTATGCAACATTCCCAAACGGCGTAACCGCCCAATGGCTGCTCGCACTTTTTCCGCCAGCTTTTGTTTATCCAAATCCGACCCACTGGCACGCAAATTAATCGCTTTCAATAATTTCGCTTCATCCGCCAAATTGAGCAACTCATCATACACTTCTTGCACCGAAAAAATCCCCTGTTGAGCCAACCGTTCAGGGCTTAAATACAGATAACAAAGCACTTTCCCCACCAACATTTCCAGCTCCGACAACACGGAACGTGAAATCAAAGTCGTGGCTTTTGGTCGCAAATAGAAAAACCCTTCGGGGGCACGAATCAGCTCCACATTATAACGGCGATAAAAACTGTCTAATTCTGCCTGAAAATCGCCTAAAAACGCATAATTATCTAAATACTCTTGCCCGATATGCCGCCCTGCCCGTAACTGGCTATCCACCGCAGGAAATAGCGGATTGGCAATAGCGGCTGCAAGTTTGGTTGAAATCACGTCTTGAAGATTGTCTGTCATTTTTTGTTCTCTTCTTTTTTATACTTAAAATGTCATCGCTAATTGGGTAGGTATTTCCCGATTAGGTTGGCGATAATAAAATGTTTTTTCTATTTTAGCGACACCCATTGCCTGTCGCATATTATCCGCAATGGCTTTCACCACAGGCACACAAACGCTATTTCCAAATTGTTTGTAGGCTTGCACATCAGAAACAGGAATCGTAAAATCCCGTGGAAAACCTTGTAATCTTGCCGCTTCTTTTGGGGTCAATTTGCGTGGATTTTTCCCTTTTTGCTCAATTAAAATCTCACTACCGTCTTTATAGTAACGAGCGGAAATGGTGTTAGTGTATTCTGAATTCGTATTAAACAACCCGTAACCAAAGCCCTTTCCGTTACGTTTATTATTTTCTTTCCGCCGTTGATGCCCTTGCCAAAGTCTGTCTGAAATGGTGTATTTTTCATCTACATCATCGTCTAAAATATCGCCCACTCTTGTGGTTAAATCAAGGGGTTTGGGAAATTCAAAAGGCACGCTATGATCCAAAAAGCCTACAATATAAATGCGTTCTCGGTTCTGCGGAATCCCAAAATCTCGGGCTTTCAACACATCATAATAAACCTTGTAACCAGCGGATTTCAAATGCTCTAAAATCACGGCGAGCGTTTTGCCCTTGTCGTGTCCTTTTAATTGTTTTACATTCTCCAATAAAAAGGCTTGCGGTTTTTGGGCTAACAAAATCCGTTCAATATCAAAGAATAACGTACCACGAGTATCCGTAAAACCTTTCTTTAAGCCAGCTTGCGAAAAAGGCTGACAAGGAAAACCAGCCAATAAAATATCGTGATTTGGCACCGCACTTTCATCAATTAGGGTAATATCACCACTGATTTTTTCATTGGGAAAATTGGCTTGATAGGTCTGCACTGCATATTTATCAATTTCTGACGTAAATACGCAATCCACTGCTCCAAAGGCTTGTTCAAAACCAAGCCGAATACCACCAATCCCTGCGAATAAATCAATTATTTTTATCATTGTGATTTACTCCAATAAGTCATAATGGCTGGAATTTCGTCTAAAAAATAGCTTTCAAAATCAATAATACTGCGTTTGTTTTTCAAATGTGCTTGTTGTTTGACGGCGTTCAATACCACCAACACAATATTATGATTGCCCATTTGAACCGCTTTATTGTCGGAAATATCATCATCTACGGTCAATAAATAAATACTTGGCACATTGGAACGGCTAACTTCTTCTACCACTTCTTGCCAACGTTCTCTTAGCGTAGTCTTCATTGACCCTACAATCACTTTATCTCGGCGTTCATTAAAGGCTTCCACACTCGGCAATAAAGAATCGACCAGTTTTCCTAGCCCTAATTTAGAAAAAGTTTGTCGCCCAATTTGCGATTGAGAATTAAAGGGATAACCAAAATACTCATATAAAAAATAAACAATCCCTTCAAACACTTTGCCTGCACGAGAACGGCGAGATTGGGTATTGCTCAAACAAAGTTGATAAATATAAGGGCTAATCGCTCCAGCATATTCGCCTACCAGTTGAATTAACTGTTCTTGGCATTGCTCAAAAGAAGAAATATCTTGCTGAAAAAAATCAAGGCTTAAATCGGTGATAAATTGCTTAGGTGTGTCAAATTGTCGGCTAATTTCTTGCAAAATCACGCTATTAAAGGCAGATTCTTCCTTTAAATATTCTTCATAACTATATTCACGCAAATGCAAAATCGCTTGTGAAATTTGCTTATCTTTCAGTAATTTATTGATTGATTTGGCATTATTTTCTGTTGCTTTTTTGGCGGTATCTTTCGGGCTAGAAATATGCAAAGCACGTTGCTTTTTAATAAACTCCGCAAAGTGTTGTTCTTCTTCCGCTGGCAATTTAAATAATTTCTCAATGCTTTTCATCAACATACCCTATTTAAATTCATCAATCACATTCGCTTGCACTTCTGCACCTGCGTTATTAATCGGTTGCCACGGGGAATAAATGCCCGAGAGATCTTGACTGGCTAAACCTAATCGCACTGCTTGATCCACGATAATGCGTGCCACGTCAAAATGGCGAGAAAGTGGATAATGTTCAAGCTGTTGTTTTAACACAAGGCTTAAATCAATCGGTTGATTGTGTTCACGTTGGGCGATGAGCAAGGTTTGCATCGTTTCTACAATTTGATCGTGCAAGTCGGAAAGCTGTTCATACTGCAATTCATCAGGCAATTCGCCTAAGGCATCTTCATCTCGCAACAGCAATTCTTCATCACGCAAATCGATTAAGCGTTCCGCTTGTGCCGTCCACAAATACCACGGGGCATCAAAATAATGATGAATGGAATTGCGTAATCGTTGGCTAAACACCCGATTTTTATCCATATCAATGGCGGTACGAATAAATTTATGCACATGGCGGTCGTAGCCGATCCACAAGTCAATGGCTTGCTGTCCCCAGCTGATAATGCGGTCAAGTTTTGCCTGCAAATCTACAATCAACTGGTCAATAAAATACAGCGTACTATTCCCGATAATACAGTCTTGAATCCGCAATAATTGGGCTTGTAGCTTGTCGCCAGCAGCATTTAAGGTATCTTGCAATTCTCGCAAATTGCCCGATGTTTCATCTAACAACCGTTCACAGCTGGCAATAGCTGCTTGCCAATCTTTGCTTAACAGATCGGCGATTTCTTGCTTAATGCCCTGCTGATTTTCGTCCATAATGCGTTGTGATAAATCAATGCTATCAAAAATCTCCGCCACGGAATATTTGAGCGGTGCAAACACATTTCGCCGCCAAAAATACGCATCTTCGTTTTTCCGCACACCTTCTTCCGCTGATTCCGATGCACGCTGAATTTCATCTGCCACAATGGCAAGCTGCACGGACAACTTAAGAGCGGAAAATTCACGTTGACGAATATAATAATCAGACACGCCCACACCCAACGGGGTCAAGCGGTAAATGGAAAGTCCTTCGGTAAACTCGCTACTAAAACGGTTTAAAAACCGCTGTTTCACCAAATCATTAATGGCATTGTTGGCTCGGGTGACGACACTCTCAGAATACTCAAATTCAGATGACACTTGACGGAAAATATCCACCAGATCAGATTCTTGCATCTCGCCGTCAAAGCGTTCGTTATTATAAAGTGCAATGGCAAGTAAAAACGCTAGCCGTTCGGTGTTGAGCGACAGCGAAAACTCTCGCTCTCTCGCCCACGACACCAGTTCGGGGATAGTTTGTGATGTTTCAGACATTAAAATTTCTCACAACCTTTGAAAATAGACATAATTGGGAAAGATTATACAGGATCTTTGTTGATATTGTAAGTTCTTGATCGTCACAAAAAAGTGCGGTAAAAATTTTAATTTTTTATTGAATTTTTTCGCCTACCCTTTACTATACACAAATCAAATTTTAATGGATAGCACCAATGACAACCGAACAAGACAAAAAACACACCTACAACCTAAACAAACTACAAAAACGCTTACGCCGTAATGTGGGTAATGCCATTGCGGATTTTAATATGATTGAAGACGGCGACAAAGTGATGGTTTGCCTGTCAGGCGGGAAAGATAGTTATACGCTGTTGGATATTTTACTGAATCTTAAGCTCAACGCCCCGATTCATTTTGATATTGTAGCGGTGAATTTAGACCAAAAACAACCGGGGTTTCCTGAGCATATTTTGCCTAGCTATCTTGCCAGCATTGGCGTGGATTACAAAATTGTGGAAGAAAATACTTACGGCATTGTGAAAGAAAAAATTCCTGAAGGCAAAACCACTTGCTCACTCTGCTCTCGTCTGCGTCGTGGGATTTTATACCGCACCGCCACGGAACTCGGTGCAACAAAAATTGCCTTGGGTCATCACCGTGATGATATGTTGGCAACACTATTCTTAAATATGTTTTATGGCGGAAAACTCAAATCAATGCCACCGAAATTGATTAGTGATGACGGAAAGCACATTGTGATTCGCCCACTGGCTTATTGTAAAGAAAAAGACATTGAGAAATACGCCATTGCGAAACAATTCCCGATTATCCCATGTAATCTTTGCGGATCACAACCGAATTTGCAACGTCAAGTGGTGAAAGAGATGTTGAACACTTGGGATCGCCAATACCCAGGGCGATTGGAAACCATGTTTAGTGCGATGCAAGATATTGTGCCATCTCATTTGTGTGATGCGAAATTATTTGATTTTAAAGGGATTAAAAAAGGTGGGGTAATTGAGGGCGTTGAGGGAGATTTGGCGTTTGATAAGGAAGAATTTTCTGCGGTGTCCTTGAATGATGAAAATGAAGATTTTGAGTTAGAGAATAAGATTGATTTTAAAGAAGTGATTTAATTTAAATCGGGTTTCGCCGATGGCGACCTACTTTTTCTTTGCTTTGCCAAAGAAAAAGTAGGCTTAATAGACAAAATGGTTGCTAAGTAGTGAGTTAAAGCCTTATAGTATCGGTATTATGTAGCAAATGCACAAAGCCTAAAACCCACTCTATCCCCTGTCCCAACAGGGGATCTTTACGCCACAGCCAAATGCACATCTTGCGGGAAATTATTTAGCAATACTTCTCCTCTAAATTCTGCTCAAATTTGGCATGATTACTCTGTTAAAAAACAAACGTTAAAAGAGCTATCAGAGACGTATCAATGTTCAATACGAACCATTCAACGACACATCAAAAAAGCCCCCAAATCGCTGCTTATTGAGCCTGAATTCACCCCTATCAATATCATCATGGATGTTACCTTCTTTGGACGTAAATTTTGGGTTATGGTTTTTATGAATTCGATTACCGATACAGTGATCTATCATCAAATTGTAAAAACAGAAAAAGCGATTTATTACAAAGTTGCAATGAACAAGTTACGAGAAAAAGGATATAAAATTCAATCCATTACTTGTGATGGGAAACATGATTTACTGAAAGATCTTTTTGATACTCCCATTCAACTTTACCAGTTTCATCAAGTTGTACTCGTTATGCGAAAGCTCACAAGGAAACCAAAATCTGAAGCAGGAAAAGAGCTACAAGAGCTGATAAAAACGCTTAAAAAAGTTCTAAAAAAGTATTTTATCGTAATCTAAATGAATGGCATCAGAAACACAAAAATTACTTGCTAGAGCGTTCAGAAAAAGCTGAACAAAATGGTAGAAAACCGTTCAAACACAAGCAACTTAGAAGTGTCTATTTCAGCTTAAAACGACATGAAAATATCCTGTTTACTTTTGAGAAATATCCTGAACTAAAGATTGAAAAAACAACAAATCGGATTGAAGGGCTATTTAAAGAACTGAAGAAGAAATTAGCTGCACATAGCGCTTTAAAAACAAAGAATAAGATCTTGTTTATACAGGATTTTTTGAATAAGAAAAGTTGCTATTCAGTTAAAGAAAATGCTAAATAGCAACCATTTTGTCCATTATGCCAAAGAAAAAGTAAACAACAAGAAAGGTAGCCCAAATTTTACATCGTTCTGAAAATGGCCCCTATTTTGTTTTCAATACTTAGCACCGGCATACTAAGTTAAGCATGGTGACGGTACTCCGTAGCTTAGGGAAAAATAACTATTTTTTCACCGCACTTTTATTTGCGTTCGATCAAAACTTGGCGCACTGTCTGAACAGTCTTTATTTAATATCTCTGGCTAAATTTTTCCTATCTGAGCGAAGATAATTCAACATGACTACCTTTCATTATGAATCTCTAAATTCGTTGCATCTTTTTCACGTTTTTTCTTGGCTTTATCATTACGTTTTGAGGCAATGCTATCTAAATATTCAGGCGTAATATCGCCGGTGATATATTGGCCTGTAAATACCGACGCATCAAATTCTCGAATAGCTGGGTTTTCTTGCTGAATGGAAATTTTTAATGCCTCCAGATCTTGGAAGATTAGACCGTCCACCCCAATTAACTGCGCAATTTCCTCAACATTACGGCCATAGGCAATTAATTCATTCTTGGTTGGCATATCAATGCCGTACACATTCGGATAACGAATTTCGGGCGCCGCCGAGGCAAAATAGATTTTATTTGCCCCCGCCGCACGTGCCATTTCGACAATTTGCTCTGAGGTTGTGCCACGCACAATGGAGTCGTCCACTAATAGCACGTTTTTGCCTTTAAATTCCGCAGAAATCGTATTTAATTTGCGTCGTACCGCACTCACCCGTTGGGTTTGCCCAGGCATAATAAAGGTACGTCCTACATAACGATTTTTCACAAAGCCTTGACGATAAGGTTTGCCCAATACATTTGAAATTCGCAAGGCAATATCATTGGAGGTTTCTGGTACAGGAATCACCACGTCAATGTCAATATCTTTCCATTCTCGAGCAATTTTCTGACCTAAACGTTCGCCCATGTGTACTCGCGCCGCATACACAGAAACGCCATCTATGGTGCTGTCAGGGCGTGCAAAATACACATACTCAAAAATACAAGGGGTGAGTTGCGTCTGTTCCGCACAAATTTCGGAAAAAATTTCGCCCTCAAAGGTCACATAAATGGCCTCACCCGGTTTTACATCTCGCACAAATTCAAAACCAACGGTATCTAACGCCACGGTTTCAGAGGCAAACATATATTCCATTTTTCCATTTTCTTCCCGTTGTCCTAACACCAACGGACGGATACCATTTGGATCACGAAACGCCACTAAGCCATGCCCAATAATCATTGCCACACAAGCATAAGCGCCTTTAATATCCTGATTCGTGGCACGAATGGCGCAAAATACATCTTGCGGAGACAGGATTTCTTTGTCGATCTGATCGATATGGTGAGCAAGAATATTCAGTAAGGCTTCAGAATCGGAATGAGTGTTAACATGGCGACGGGCTAATTTATACAGTTTATCTTTCAGTTCATCCGAATTGGTTAAATTACCGTTATGCACTAAGGCTAACCCATAAGGTGAATTCACATAAAACGGTTGCGCCTCCGACACATTAGAACTGCCCGCCGTTGGATAACGCACATGCCCAATTCCGGCATTTCCTTGTAATCGTTGCATATGCACTTGCTGAAACACATCCGTGACCAAACCATTGGCTTTGCGTAAGCGGAAACAGTTTTCGTCATCAACGGTGACAATCCCAGTGGCATCTTGCCCACGGTGTTGTAACACCATTAACGCATCATAAATAGCCTGATTAACGGGAGTTTGAGAAACAATACCGACGATGCCACACATTTGCTATGCTCCTTTTATTTCACGGGGGTTAAGGTTGAATTTAAGAAACTGGAATTGGCTTGTAATTGTTGGAAAAACCACTCGACCACAAAACCAAAGTGCGGTATTAATTGCGACGATTTCCACGCATCACTTTGTTCAAAATTAGTAAAGGTATCTACAAAGAACAGTAAAGCGGCAACAATCAATACACCACGTAAAAAACCGAAACAGGCGCCTAACACCCGATCCGTGCCTGACAGCCCTGTTTTATCCACTAATTGCGAAATGACATAATTCACAATCCCCCCCACAATCAGGGTTAATATAAACAAGATACCGATAGCCACGCCGTTACGGATATATTCAGAATCAATTTGGGTTAACAGGCCGGCTAAATAAGGGTAAAACTGGCTAGCAATAATAAACGCCACAATCCACGTTGCCAGTGACAACACTTCACGCACAAAGCCCCGTAATAAGCTCACAATCACGGAAAATACAATAATACCAATAATAATATAATCAATCACTGACATAATCATCTCAAAAATAGGAAAAACAACGTTGGCTATTCTACCGAAAATTCCGCAAAAAGAAAACGATTGCTTTTAGATTTAGAGGTCTTGCCAGAATGTGTCGGGTAAATGTTGGTTGGCTTTGTTTAATAAAAAAGCTAAATCTTGATAAGTCGGTTTATCCATCTGTGGCAACGCTACACCTTGTTGGCGAAGTTGCATAGAAATTTGCTGAAATTTCACCGCAGTTTGCTTAGGTAAACTGGTTTTGGCACGTTTGCCGAGCCAATATAGTCCTTGTAGCGGAATACACAAGGCAAACAATGCGGTTAATATTGCCGCCGCCAATGCCACTTGACTATGTGGTACAAAAAATTGTTGCCAGACAATGGCAAACACGGCAATAAAAGGCATGAGGGTTTGGGCAAATTTGGTGGTTTTAATGACCCGATTTTCAGGGAAAATTTGGTTGAGTTTGGGGTGAGGAAACCACGTTTTTTGGTAGGTTTGGCCGTTTTGTAGTGTGTTGAATAATGTCATTTTTTCTTTTTATTACAATATTTTGTTGTTTTTAAATTGGGTTTCGCCGTTGGCGACTTACTTTTTCTTTGCTCGTGCAAAGCAAAAGTAAGCAAAAAGAAAGCACGCCCCGATTTTGCCTTGTTTCCTGAAAATAGTTAAATTTGCTTAACGGAAAAGTTGTAAACTCGCTACGCTCACAAACGCTTTAGCGTTTGAACGTTGCTTTAGCAACGGCCCGTAGGGCGAACCCAGTGAGTAAACAGTACAACTTTTCCTACAAATTTAACTATTTTCAGGCGGCAAAGACGGGGACCCCATTTTGTTAGAGTATTATTTTATTTTTTCCGCTCAACCCAATGCTTACCATCAAAATCAACAATCCATTTAGTCTGCTTCCCATTTACTTCCGATGTCACATATTGCCGTTTTTCCTTACGACTAAACCGCACAATCGCCGCATTACCCTCAGGATCTTTTACTGGTGCATCGGCTAAATATTGCAATTTTTCAGGCAAACGATCTCGATATAACGCTAATTCGGCCACTTTAGGCGCTCTTGTTTCACGAGATTTCGGGAAATTATGCGCAGACATAAATACGCCACTGGCGCCATCACGCAACACAAAATAAGCGTCGGATTTTTCGCATTTCAATTCTGGGAAATGGGTCGGATCTTCTTTTGGTGGGGCAACGTCGCCATTTTTCAATACTTTACGGGTGTTGTCACATTGCGTACAGGCCATGTATTTGCCAAAACGCCCTAATTTTAAGTGCATGTCTGCACCGCATTTATCACATTCCACTACGGGACCGTCATAGCCTTTGATTTTGAAACTGCCCTGTTCAATCACATAACCATCACAATTTGGATTATTCCCACAAATATGTAATTTACGTTGCGGATCCAATAAATAGCTGTCCATGGCGGCATCACATTTTGGGCAACGTTTACGAGCAATCAAGGCTTTTGCCTCGCTTTCGCTGTCTAACACGTTTAACAATTCTGCCTCTGGAATTAAATTCACCGTGCTTTTACAGCGTTCTTTCGGCGGTAAGGCGTAGCCTGTGCAACCTAAAAAGACGCCAGTACTGGCAGTGCGAATCGCCATGTTGCGACCACAAGTTGGACAAGCGATATCGGTTTCCACCAAGCTATTCGGTTTCATGCCGCCGTCTAGTTCATTTAATTCTGCGGTGCTAAGTTGCTCAGAAAAATCTTTAAAGAATTGATTGAGTTCGGTTTTCCAATTTTTGCTACCGTTGGCAATTTTATCTAGCGTATCTTCCATATTGGCGGTGAAATCGTAGTTCATCAATTCACTGAACGATTGATTTAAACGATCGGTCACAATTTCGCCCATTTTTTCCGCATAAAAACGGCGGTTTTCGGTACGTACATAACCACGTTCTTGAATGGTAGAAATAATTGCGGCATAGGTTGACGGACGGCCAATACCTCGTTTTTCTAACTCTTTCACCAAAGCGGCCTCAGTAAAACGTGCCGGTGGTTTCGTAAAATGCTGACTTGGTAACACGGCGTCTAATTGCAATGTGTCTTGCACCTTGACGGATGGCAATTCTTGATCTTCAGGCGATTTGGTTAATTGCGGCAAGACTTTTGTCCAACCATCAAAACGTAAAATACGGCCTTTGGCTTTTAATTCATACTCCCCTGCTGTCACCGTTAACGTGGTGCTGTCATATTGCGCTTGTGGCATTTGACACGCCACAAATTGACGCCAAATTAAATCATATAAACGTTCAGCATCTTTTTCCATGCCTGATAATTGGCTTGCTAATACCTTAACATCAGAAGGACGAATGGCCTCATGCGCCTCTTGGGCATTTTCTTTACTGGAATAAAAATTCGGTTTGGCGGGTAAGTAATCCGTTCCAAATTGCTGTTCAATATAATGGCGAACCATATTTAACGCATCTGCACTTAAATTGGTGCTGTCGGTACGCATATAAGTGATGTAACCCGCCTCATATAAGCGTTGTGCCAACATCATGGTTTTTTTCACGCTAAAACTCAATCTTGTGCTGGCCGCTTGTTGTAAAGTGGAGGTAATAAACGGTGGACGTGCTTTTGATGTGGTCGGTTTGGTTTCTAAATCAGATACCACAAAGGCGGATTTTTGCAAAAAATCCACCGCACTTTGTGCTTGTTGTTGGTTTTTCGGCTCAAATTTTTTGCCTTGAAGTGCGGTGACATCTAAGCGAATTTTTTGTTTTTGGGCCGTTTGCGTATCTACTGCCACTTGCCAGAATTCTTCGGGCAAAAAGGCTTTAATTTCACGCTCACGTTCCACCAATAATTTCACCGCCACCGATTGCACACGTCCTGCGGATAAACCTCGAGCGACTTTTTTCCAAAGTAACGGCGACACCATAAAGCCCACCACTCGGTCTAAAAAACGGCGGGTTTGTTGTGCATTCACTCGGTCTAAATTTAAATGTTCTGGCTTTTCAAAGGCTTGTTTAATGGCGTTTTTGGTAATTTCGTTAAACACCACCCGACTAAAACGCGCATCATCCCCGCCAATCACTTCACGCAAATGCCAAGCAATGGCCTCCCCCTCTCTATCCAAGTCGGTGGCCAGATAAATATGATCGGCTTTTTTCGCAAGGGATTTTAATTCTGCCACCACTTTTTCCTTGCCTGGCAAAATCTGATAATTGGCTTTCCAGCCATGATAAGGATCAATCCCCATGCGCTTGACTAAAGCATTCTGATCTTTCTCTGCTTTGATACTGGCCTTTTCTTCCGCACTGAGTCCTTTGGTGGAAATAGGCTTTGCTTTTTCGCCGCTAACTGTCCCTGTGGTCGGCAAATCACGGATATGTCCAACACTGGATTTCACCACATAGTTACTGCCCAGATATTTATTAATGGTTTTCGCTTTGGCTGGCGATTCCACAATCACTAAGGATTTGCTCATATTTAGATACCTAATTTTGTTTAATTTGTGTAAAATTGATTACTTTCTTTTTTTATATTGCCTAAGGAATGGTTATTAGGTCAACAATTTTTTTTCAAAAGGGTGTTAAATGGATAAACTAAACGCAATTTCGGTCTTTTGTAAGGTGATTGAAACCCAAAGTTTTACCCAAGCCGCCCAACTTGAAAATATTTCTGTTGCCATGGCGAGTAAATTAGTCGCTCAACTGGAAGAACAATTACAAACACGTTTATTGCAACGCACAACCCGAAAAATCTCCCCAACTGAGGCAGGCTTAGTTTATTATCAACATTGCCAACCTATATTAACAGAATTACATGAGGCCGACGCAAGCATTAGTAATCTGTCATCTTCCTTACAAGGCAATCTTGTGGTGTCTGTCCCAATGGATTTTGGTTTACGTTTTATTGCGCCGAATTTAGCCGCCTTTACCAAAGCCAATCCCAATTTGCATATTGAAATGGATTTTAGCGATCGTCGTGTTGATCTGTTATCGGAGGGATATGATGTCGCCTTGCGTATCGGCACCTTGCAGGACAGTTCCTTAGTGGCCCAAAAGCTCGCCACCACAACCATGCACCTCGTTGCCTCGCCTGATTATATTGCACGAAAAGGCCAACCACAAACGCTCACGGAACTCCAACAGCACGATTGTTTGCTCTACAAAAATTCTGGCAATCAAATTTATTGGGAATTTACTCACAATGATGGTCAAGTTCAACGCATAAAAATGCCATCTAAACTCATTTCCAACAACGGCCTCACTCTTGTAGAAATGGCTAAGGCGGGATTAGGCATTATCCATCAGCCTTATTTTCTCATTGAAAAAGAACTGGCCTCTGGTGAATTAGTGGAACTGTTAACCCATTACAAACCACAAACCCTTGACTTACACGCCATTTACCCACACCGTCGCCATTTGGCGGCGAAAGTCAAAGCCTTTGTGGGATTTTTGCAAGGGTTGAAGTTAGGGGGGATAAAAAACAGCCACAATTAAAGTGGCTGTTTTGGACTGTCTAAAACCTTGTATTTGGTTCTATTATTAATTCCGCTGTATTTTTTATCAATACTATATAAAAAACAAACAACCACTTTGAAAAGCAGTTGTTTGTGTTATAATCCCTTTCGTGCTATCGGCGTGGGCGTTGTGCTATTCCAGTAGCACATTGCCTAGTCGCTTAGTCTTGTAGCACTAAGGGGGTGATTTATGTGAAAACATCAGAAGTTATTACTCTGATCTTGTTGCTAGTTTTACTAGCACTTGCAAGTAGTATTAAAGTGTCCGCTATACTGAATATACTACTTGAAGTTGTAAGCAAAATAGCCTAACGGCTAGGAAGTGGGTGGGTTCGCTACCTATCCACGACCTTTCTTTATTATAAGCCTTTCCATTTCAATTTCAAGCCTATTGTAGCAATCTTTGCCAAATTGGTATCACATTTTCAGGCAAGGTGAGGGATTTTCCTAACTCAATCCAAGCACAGGGGAAATGGAAATCAGACCCTACCGAGGCCAATAATTGATGTTCATTGGCCCAACGTGCGATTAATTGGCGTTGATCGGGCGATTGTCCACAACCGGCGACTTCAATTCCGTCACCATGCCATTGGCTGAAATCCACCACTAAACGTTTTATCCAACGATTGGTCATGTTATAACGCAAGGGATGGGCTAATACCGCCAACCCGCCAGCTTGATGAATGACGTCAATAGCGGTGGCGATATCCACCCAATCGGCTTTCACATAGGCGGGTTTACCGGCGGATAAATAGCGTTTAAAGGCTTGCGTGTCGTTGGAGACTTTGCCTATTTGCACCAAAAAACGAGCATAATGCGCACGGGTCACTTCCCCACTGGCTAAGAATTTTGCCCCTTGATAGGCGTCGGGAATGCCTAATTGTGCTAATTTTTCGCCAATTTGTATCGCTCGATCTAAACGTAAGGCGGCTTGTTTGGCTAAAAGTGCGGTCATTTCTGGCGAAGTTTCATCAAAGCCTAAGCCCACAATATGAATGCCCCGATCTTTCCCTTGCCCTGACCAACAGGTGGAAATTTCCACGCCATTAATCAAGTGGATACCTTGCTTTTGGCATGCTGTTCTGGCCTCGGCTAATCCTGCAATGCTATCATGATCACATAAGGCCAACACATTTACCCCTTTTTCGGCCGCTCGCTGTACCAGTTCGGTGGGGCTTAACACGCCATCTGAGGCGGTACTATGGCAATGTAGATCGTAAATTTTTTCGTTCATCTTTTTCACTTCAAACGGAAAAAGTGCGGTTATTTTCACCGCACTTTCGCATTCTGTTATTTGATATTTTTGACCAAGGCTTTCACTAAAGCGGGGCCATGATAAATCAAGCCAGAATAAAGCTGTAACAAACTGGCGCCCGCCTCAATTTTTTCCTGTGCATGCGGCACGCTATCAACTCCCCCACTCCCTATAATCGGGATTTCACCTTGCAATTCTTGCTGTAAACGACGAATAATGGCGGTGCTTTTTTGTTGTAATGGCTTGCCACTTAATCCACCGATTTCTTGTGAATATTTTAAACCTGTGACATTTTCTCGATCGATTGTCGTATTGGTTGCAATGACGCCGTCCATTTTGTGACGGCGTAAGGTGTCCGCCAGTTGTACCAGTTCTGCCTCGGTTAGATCAGGGGCAATTTTTACCACAATCGGCACGTATTTATGATATTGAGCCGACAATATCTGTTGTCTGGCTTTAATGCTTTGTAATAAATCTTCTAAGGCCTCGCCATATTGTAATTGACGTAAGTCAGGCGTATTAGGCGAGGAAATGTTCACCGTAATATAATCGGCATAATTATAGGCTTTATTTAAACAAAACAGATAATCGTCCTTGCCTTTTTCAATCGGCGTGATTTTGTTTTTGCCAATATTAATGCCTAATATGCCGTTAAAACGAGCCTTTTTCACATTGTCAATTAAATGATCTATCCCTTTGTTATTAAAACCATTACGGTTAATTATTCCCTCGACTTCGGGTAAGCGAAATTGACGGGGTTTGGCATTGCCGTCTTGCGCCAATGGTGTCACCGTGCCGACCTCAATAAAACCGAAACCTAATGCCGCAAAGCCATCAATGGCCTCACCGTCTTTATCTACACCAGCTGCAAGGCCAATAGGATTAGGAAAGGTTAGCCCCATTACGTTTTTTGCTTGCCCCGTAGGACAAGCCAACAGGCTTTTCACTAGCTTATTAAGTAACGGATGTCGGGCAAAATGCAAGGCAGCAATCGTGGCATTATGTGCGGTTTCTGGCGGTAGGGCAAATAAGGCTTTACGGATTAGGGAATACATAAAAATAACGCTCGCTATAATATTCCCTCTCCCGTTGGGAGAGGGCTAGGGTGAGGGTTCAACTAACTATTTAACGCTTTTTCAATTTTCTCAAATAAATCTCGAGACAAATTTTCCACCTCAAATAGGCGTTGTAACGCACGTTTCATCAACTGTTGACGTTGGCTGTCGTAACGTCTAAAACGCACTAATGGCTCAATTAAACGGGCGGCTACTTGGGGGTTACTTTGATTTAAACGGAGCAAAATTTCCGTTAAGAAACGATAACCCGAGCCATCTACCGCATGGAATGCCCGTGGATTTTGATTAATAAAACTGCCCACCAAAGCACGCAAGCGGTTTGGATTGCTAAAATTAAAACTTGGGTGATCCATAAGTTGTTGGACAATGGTCAACACATTTTCATCAGGACGGGTGGCTTGTAAATTAAACCATTTATCCATCACTAAGCCATCTTGTTGCCATTTTTGTTCAAAATCCGCCATCAGGCTATCACGGCAAGCTAATTGCGCTTTGCCGGCAGCCTGTAATGCAGCAAGGCTATCAGTCATGTTGTTGGCATGCAAATAATGTTTGTTCACTAAGACATTACCCACCTCGGTAAAGGCTAAATAATGCAAGCACAAATTGCGTAAGGCACGTTTTGCAATGTCTTGCCTATTAATTTGATAATCCTCTAAACGAATTTGATTATAGATATCTAGCCATTGCGCTTTGAGGCTTTCTGCTAAAGTGCGTTGCATAAAATCACATACAATGGCAATGCCCTCGGGATCAATCACTTTAAATTGCTCCGCAAATTCCGTTTCTTTTGGCAACGTTAAGATCAAGGTGGTTAACTCAATATTGCTTTGATAGTTGCTTAAGACTTGAGAAAGTGCGGTTAACATTTCTGGAGAAAATTCAAGTGGCAGGCCATTTTTATAGGCTTCTAATAAACGGCGTAATTCTAAGCTGAATAACATTTGCACCGCATCCCAACGCACAAATTCATTTTGCGCAGATTTTAATAAGATCACTAACTGTTCAGGGCTGTAATCATAATCTAATTTCACGGGGGCGGAGAAATCACACAATAACGCTGGCACGGGGCGGCTCGTAATATCATGGAATTCAAATACCTGATCATTTTCCGTGACATTCAAGACGTCATCCACCAATTCGCCATTTTTCAATAAGGTAAATGGAATGCCTTTTTGATTATACAAAGCAATTTTAAGCGGAATATGTAAATTCACTTTATTCATTTGATCCGCTGTCGGCGGCGTCATTTGGGACACAATCAATTTATAGCTGTGTTTTTTCTCATCATAGCTGTCCGTAACGGTTAATTCTGGCGTGCCAGATTGGCTATACCAACGGCGGAATTGGGTTAAATCCACCCCTGACGCCCGTTCCATGGCAGACACAAAATCTTCACAAGTGGCTGCTTTACCGTCATTTTCCGCAATATACAGTTGCATGCCTTTTTGGAAACGTTTTTCGCCCAATAAGGTGTGCATCATGCGAATTACTTCTGCCCCTTTTTCATACACAGTCACAGTATAGAAGTTATTCATTTCTAATACTTTTTCTGGACGGATAGGGTGCGACATTGGGCTTGCATCTTCGGCAAATTGCATGGTACGCAAGTATTGTACATTTTGAATACGATTTACCGCACGAGATCCCGTATCGGAAGAAAATTCCTGATCACGGAAAACAGTCAAGCCCTCTTTTAAGCTCAACTGGAACCAATCACGGCAGGTCACACGGTTTCCTGTCCAGTTATGGAAATATTCATGGGCAATCACCCGTTCTACATCTAAATAATCGGTGTCAGTAGCGGTTTGTGGGTTGGCTAACACAAATTTGGAGTTAAACACATTCAAGCCTTTATTTTCCATGGCGCCCATATTAAAGAAATCCACCGCCACAATCATGTAAATATCTAAATCATATTCTAACCCAAAGCGATCTTCATCCCATTTCATGGATTTTTTCAGGCTTTGCATGGCCCACTCGGCACGATTTAAATTGCCACGGTCCACATATAATTCAAGCAACACATCACGGCCACTTTTGGTGATAAAATGATCTTGTAATAAATCAAAATCCCCCGCTACTAAGGCAAATAAATAACAAGGTTTCGGGAAGGGATCTTGCCATTGCACCCAATGACGACCATCATCTAAATCCCCTTGTGCAATGCGGTTACCATTGGATAATAAATACGGATATTTGCTTTTATCTGCGGTGATGGTGACATCATAACGAGCTAAGACATCGGGACGATCAAGCATATAGGTTATTTGACGGAACCCCTCTGCCTCACATTGTGTACAAATGCCATCGCCCGATTGATACAAGCCTTGTAATGAGGTATTTTCTGATGGTACCAAATACGTCACAATTTCTAGCGTAAATTGATCCGCACTTTCAGCACTTAGTTCGCTTAAATCTAAGGTTAGACTTTCTTTATCTTGTTGATAGGCGGTAAAATCGGTGCCATTTAATTTAATACTGGCAAATTGAAAGCTATGTCCGTCTAAACGTAAGCTGGTGGATTCTGGATTTAAACGCACCACTTGGCTAACCGCTGTGACCACGGTGTGAACGGGATCTAATTGAAAATCAAGAGAAATGTGTTGAATAGTAAAATCGGGAGTACGATAATTTTTTCTGTATTTAGCTTGCATAAGAATGTCCAAATAAAGCAAATGTAATAATAAATGACAATGACGTCAAAATTTAGGAAACATCACGAATAACGTTATCCCTTAAATTCGGCGAGCTTGCCAAAATACCTTGGTCCAATAAGGGCTATTTAATGAGGAATAAATCACCCCACCTTTGGTTGACGCATGTAAAAATTTATCTTCTTTCACGTAAATGCCCACGTGATAGCCGAAAGGCCCTCGCCCTGTTTTAAAGAACACTAAATCGCCCGTTTGAATTTGTGAACGGGGTACTTTTTTGCCATAACGAGATTGTTCTTTGGTAGTTCTTGGTAGTTGAATATTAAAACGGTCTTTAAACGTGGTGCGAGTAAATCCTGAACAGTCAATACCTGAACGGGTATTTCCCCCTAATAAATAAGGTACTCCCGCCCATTCTCGCTGTTGTTCGCTTAATAAGGTGATCACCATGATCGGGTCATTTAACTGACCTTTATAATTAATCCCGTCATAATCTTCTTTATCCGCAGAAGAAAATGGCGGAGACGAAGAACACCCTGTTAAAAATAAGGGGATTAATAAGAATAGAAAACCTAATCGCTGAGAATAGTTCATCGATCTTCCTTTTTATTATTTTGCGTTAACGTTGTGTTAAAGCCATTCATCAGCAAAATGAACGGCTTTTCGCATAAAGTTTAACCTTTTGGTTTTGCTTTTTCTACTCGAGCACGTAATTTTTGACCCGGTCTAAACACCACGACACGACGTGCTGAAACCGGTACGCTTTCGCCGGTTTTAGGATTACGTCCTGGGCGAGTGGATTTATCACGTAATTCAAAATTACCAAAACCCGATAATTTTACATCTTCGCCGCTTTCTAAGAAAACACGAATCTGCTCAAAAAAACCTTCTACAAATTCTTTTGCTTCGGGTTTGGTTAATCCACATTTGTCAATGAGGTTTTCTGCAATTTCAATTTTTGTCAATGTCATAATTAATCTCTCAAGTAAGCATTAAAACGTTGTTTTAATTCGGTTAATACAACAGAAATCACCGCATTAATATCATCTTCTTCCAAGGTTTTTTCAGTGTCTTGAATGGTTAAGCTAATCGCCAGACTCTTATACCCCTCTGGCACCCCTTGACCTTGGTAAACATCAAATAAATTCACGCCAGTCATTTTTTCACCCGCTACCGTGCGACACACCTCAAGCACATCACTGGCAGCCACATGATTTTCCACTACTAAGGCTAAATCACGACGGTTGGCTGGGAATTTTGAAATCTCTTTCGCCACGGCCACTTTACGTTGTGCAATTTTATCCACCAAAATTTCACAAGCAAAGGCTTTACCATTTAAGCCAATTTTTTGTGCAATACTTGGGTGGATTTGCCCGATAAAGCCGATTTCTTCACCATGCAATACAATCGCTGCCGATTGGCCAGGGTGAAATGCTGGGAAAGCTTTAGCGATAAATTTAACCTCATTTGCATAAGCCGTCAAGGATAAAAGATTTTCTAAATACCCTTTTAGATCAAAGAAATCCGCAGTTTCTGCTTTACTCGCCCAATGTTCATTTAAACGCGCCCCCGTCATCACGGCACTGAATACACGTTCTTGACGTACACCAAATTCGGCTTTTTCATCTGGAATAAAACGTAAACCCAATTCAAATAAACGAATGCGGTTTTGTTGACGGTTTTGATTATACAATACCGCCCCGAGCAAACCTGTTAATAAGGAAACACGCATAGCCGACATTTCCACCGAAATCGGATTCGGTAACATCAACGCCGGTTGATCGGGATGTAATAATTGCTGAATTTTCGGATCCACAAAGCTGTATGTAATCGCCTCATAAAAATCATTTCCCACTAACGCCGTTTTTAAGCGAGATACATCCACCTCTGCCTCATGATGTTCACGCATTTTTAAATGGGCTAACGGTGAATTATTCGGAATTTCATTATAGCCGTAAATACGTGCCACTTCTTCCACTAAATCTTCTTCAATTTCAATATCAAAACGCCAGCTGGTTGAGGTAACAGTCCAAACATCATTGGCAAAACTCACCGCAAAACCTAAACGTTGGAAAATATCAGTAACCGTATCATTATCAATATAATGCCCCAATAAGCTGTCTAATTTCTCACGACGTAATTGAACTTGTTTGACTTTCGGTAAATGCGCCTCACTTGCCACTTCACAAATTTCACCCGCTTGACCGCCACAAATCTCAATCAATAAGGCCGTGGCTCGTTCCATGGCTTGACGAGCTAATTCAAAATCAACGCCACGCTCAAAACGGTGTGAACTGTCGGTGTGTAAGCCATATTGTCTAGCACGTCCAGTAATCGCTAAAGGATGAAAGAAAGCCGCCTCTAAAATCACCTCTTTTGTATTTTCCGCATCCACGCCACTGGCTTGACCGCCAAAAATCCCCGCCATGGCTAAAGGACCAGTTTGATCGGCAATCACTAAAGTATTGGGTTGTAAGGTTGCTGTTGAACCATCTAATAAGACTAATTGCTCCCCCTCTTTGGCCATACGCACATCAAATGGTTGCGTCACTTTTGCCGCATCAAAAGCGTGCATTGGTTGACCGAGTTCAAGCAGAATATAGTTTGTGATGTCCACAATTGGATCGATAGAACGAATATCACAACGGCGTAACTTTTCTTTTAGCCACATTGGCGTAGCCGCTTTGATATTGACATTCTTCACGGCACGCAATAAATAACGTGGGCAAGCCTCGGGTGCGGATACCTTAATTTCAACTTTATCGCTGATCGTCACTGGCACTTTAGCAAACTGCGGTGCATTTACCGCCAGTTTATTGACTACACCTAACTCACGAGCAATCCCCGCAATACTCAAACAATCTGCACGGTTTGGGGTTAAACTGATTTCAATCGCTTGATCATTTAATTGTAAATAATCACGTAAATCAGTCCCTATTGGCGCATCTGCCGGCAATTCAATAATGCCACTGTGATCTTCTGTAATGCCAAGTTCACTGAAAGAACACAACATCCCTTCGGAGGGCTGACCACGTAATTTGGTTTTCTTAATTTTAAAATCACCGGGTAATACCGCCCCCTCTGTTGCACAGGCGACTTTTAAGCCTTGACGACAGTTTGGCGCCCCGCAAACAATATCTAATAGACGTTCGCCGCCCACATTGACTTTGGTCACACGTAATTTATCTGCGTCAGGATGTTGCGCGCATTCAACCACTTCCCCAACAACTACACCGCTAAATTCGCCCGCGACACTTTCCACGCCATCCACTTCTAAACCGAGCATGGTAATCTGGTCGCATAATTGTTCGGTGGTAATGGCAGGATTCACCCATTCTCTGACCCATTGTTCACTAAATTTCATCTATTCTTCTCTCTTATTTCAATACTTCAAAGGATAAGTTTTTAAATACAATATTATTAAACTGAGCGTCTAATTTATATTTACCCACTGGGTCATTCTTATCAAATCGCCAACATCTTGACACCACATTATTTTTAACGTCTGATTTTTTCACCGATGTTGTGATCAAAAAGCCTTTTTTATCCTCATCAATTTTGATTTCAGATCCTTGTGAAATCATCGTCATCGGTTCTGGCGCAAGGATATATTCAATAAAGCGATTTTGTTCCTGAATATCCACATTTGAAATCGCCACACATAAATGACGTGGTTTGGAACGGGATAACTGATTACCTGGTAATAACTTCGGTGTTTTGCCAGAGACATCCAAAACAAATATATTGGCTGTAGGTGACAGTTTTGGCGTAGGAACCGTTCCCTTATTTTCCGTTGCAGCCCACACGGTTGTAGAAATAAAAGCCAGAGCAATAGCGGTTAATTTTTTCATTTTCTACTCTCCCATTATTTAAACTGTTTCAAGAAACGCAGATCATTTTCAAAAAACGAACGTAAATCCGTCACGTTGTAGCGCAACATGGTTAAACGCTCTACCCCCATCCCCACAGCAAAACCGCTGTATTCATTTGGGTCAATACCGACATTGCGTAACACATTAGGATGTACCATGCCGCAACCTAAGACTTCTAACCATTTACCATTTTGGCGCATAATATCCACTTCAATAGATGGCTCGGTAAACGGGAAATAAGAGGGACGGAAACGCACTTGTAAATCTTCTTCAAAAAATGCCCGTAAGAAATCATGTAATAAGCCTTTTAATTCGGTGAAATTGGCTTTTTTATCCACATACAATAATTCGATCTGATGGAACATTGGCGTATGGGTTTGGTCGTAGTCATTACGATAAACACGACCCGGTGCCATAATCCGAATTGGCGGTTGCATTTTCTCCATGGTGCGAATTTGCACGCCAGAAGTTTGGGTGCGTAACAATAATTCAGGGTTAAACCAGAACGTATCGTGATCGGCTCGTGCGGGGTGATGTTTTGGAATATTCAAGGCATCAAAGTTATAATAATCGCTTTCCACTTCTGGCCCACTTTCCACGGAGAAACCTAATTCCGAGAAGAATTTCACCACTCGCTCAATGGTAATCGCCACTGGGTGTAAGCCTCCTGTTTCAACTTTGCGACCGGGTAAACTCACATCCACACGTTCTTGTTCTAATTTGGCATTTAATACGGCTTGTTCCAACTGCTCTTTTTTCGTATTTAAATGATCTAAAATAGCTTGTTTGGCTTCATTAATCTTCGCCCCCACCGCAGGACGTTCTTCGGCCGCCACATCACGCAACCCTTGCATTAATTGGGTAAAATGTCCTTTTTTACCAAAATATTCTACACGGAAATTTTCTAACGCCTCTAAGCCTTTGTCCTGTAATTCATCCAAGGCTACCCGAGCCTGTTCCGTAATCTCTTTAAGGTTTTGCATACCTACCCTTCTTAAATTTAATGTGTTTTTCAAAAATACGCTTAATGATAATATTAACTTATTAAAAAATCACGTGATTTTTAATAGAATTCGTCATTTTTGTGGATATTTTATGACGCTCAATAAAAAAGAGAGCAAATTTGCTCTCTTTTAGGCTAAATTAACGAGAATTAATCCTTGCCTTTGAGTAACCGATTCAGGGTTGGCACCAATAATAACAGGATAACCGCTGTGGCTAATCCTATGCCACCAATCATTTCATAGAAACGGGTTGGATCGCTTTCATCAAAGCCATTTTTAAAGATTACACCGCTTAAAGTAAAACCAAGGGAATAAGATAAAAAGGTTAAGGCGACCATGGAGGCTTGGAAATTTTTTGGCGCAATTTTGGTGGCCAAAGATAAGGATACTGGACTTAACAACAACTCACTGATGGTAATCAATAAAATAAAGAAAAAGAACAGCAAGAAACTCGTACCTTGCGCTGACACCATAAAAGAAAAAGCACAATACGTGATACCAAGTGACAACATGGAAATCACAAATTTCATTGGCGTTTTCGGCTGTTTATCACCCAATTTTGTCCAAAGTGTCGCGAGTAAACCGGCTAACATGATCACCCATAGACCTTGCAATGAACCTAACCACGCAATAGGCACGGAAAAACCGAAAATATTGCGATCGATTGTTTGCTCAAAATACAAAATCATAGCCGTATCAAACTGCGCCCATAAGGACCAGAAAATACTAATCACAATAAATAGCGGAATAAACGCCACAATATTGCCTTTATTTTCCACATCACGACTGATGAGCAAACGGACAAAATAACCGATTGTTAAGCAGATCACACAGATTAACAAGACTTGTGGGAAGTTTTGTAAAGTGAGGACACCTGATAAAATGGTCGCAATAATAACGATAAGTAGTGCAGCCCAAGATACCCCTGATTTAATTTTTTCTTTGCGATTTAACGGGTTGGGTACCGGACGTTGTGGTAGATTTTTACGGCCACGAGAATATATGATTAAGCCTAATGCCATTCCGATAGCCGCCGCACCGAATCCATAATGGAAACCGTAAGATTGTTGCAATATTCCTGTTAATAACGGCCCCAATAATGCCCCGATATTAATAGCGATATAGAAAATGGAGAACCCCGCATCTCGCATATGGCGTGTATCATCGGTTTCATATAAAGATCCCAACGTTGCACTGGCTGTGGTTTTCACGCCACCGCTACCTAATGCAATCAAGATCATCCCAAGTATCAGCCCCTCTAATCCAGACACAAGGGCCAACATAATATGCCCAAGCATCACCACAATACCCGAATAAAACAAGGTTCTTTCTGCCCCTAATACACGGTCAGCTACCCAACCGCCGACTAAACAGGACAAATAAACACTTCCCCCATAGGCACCGACAATACCACCGGCGATATTCTTATCAATACCTAATCCACCCTTTGTATATTCATAATACAAGTACAGGAACAAAATGGCTTTCATTCCATAGAATGAAAAACGCTCCCACAATTCAACGTGGAACAGGCTAGACAACGCATAAGGATGCCCGAAGAAAGTTTTTTGTTGCATAATGCATTCCTCTCGGTATAGTTATTCTCTTTTCTCAAAGTATAACATAACAATTTATTAACAAAGCATGAAATATCATAATTTAGAGCATGAGCAGAAAATTTTTATCATTTAGAACGAAAAACAAAAACCGACAGCATAAATTGCTATCGGTTGAGTATATTAAAATTAAAGGAGCTATCTGACCCATTCTGTTTTTAAATAGGTTAAACGCTCAATATTGGTCATATATTTTCCCACATCTTGGGTTTCGGGTTTATAAATATAGGGAATTTCCCCCAACAAAGGCGCATCAATTTTACTACACAGGGTATCAATCATTTCCACATAATGCCCCAAACATGGGTTAATCCGATTGGCAATCCAACCAATTAACGGTACACCGAGGTTCATCAGCGATTGCACCGTTAACAAGGTATGGTTAATGCACCCTTCTTTAATCCCTACCACCAATACCACAGGCATTTGATGTGTCACTACCCAATCGGCAAAGCTAAAATGCTTATTAATCGGTGACAACCAACCAAAACAACCTTCGACCACCACGGTTTGATAGCGTTGATTTAAGCGATCTAAATCTTGGTTAATTTTTTCCAGTTGGATTTGCTCCCCCTGATCCGTAAACAACGGCATGGTATGCCCAAAGGTATAACTATTAATATCTCGATAGCTCACCGCTTGCAAAGTGGTATTCATCAAGGTTAACACATCGGCATTATCTTCCAACCCATAATCACTCTCTTGTACGACCGAATCCCCGACGGCCTCATCATCTTGCGTACAAGCAATCGGTTTATAGCCCACTATTTCAATATTTTGCGCTTGTAACGCCTGAATAATTGCCCGTGTTGCCACGGTTTTTCCCACATTGGTGTCTGTACCTGTTACAAAAAAACTACTCATAACTACATCCTTTTCCGATAAAACGGAAACGATTGTAAGGCAACTTAGCTAAAGCGTTATTGCGCTAACGCAAGTTTTTGGCGGTTTTTACCGATTTTATTACAATTTATTGATCCAAAACAAATTTTAGCCCCGATTGACGCTTGCTTTTCCGCTGTACTGCCGCTTGCCACACCGCTTTACGACAAAATACCGTAAATTCTTTTTTTGCTCGAGTAATGGCTGTGTAAATCAATTCTTTGCTTAATACTGGCGTATTATTAGGCGGTAACACCAACAAGGTATGGTTAAATTCAGATCCCTGTGATTTATGTACCGTCATCACATAAGCTGGCTCATATTGCACAGGAATCCGATGGCGAGAAATCAAGCGGTATTTTCCTTGCTTATCCAAACTATCAAAACAGACCTGATTATTCCCCACATAAATGCCAATATCGCCATTAGCTAAATTCACATTACGATCATTTTGCGTAATCATTATCGGTTTACCCAAATACCAATCTCGTTCATTTTTAAAACTCACTAGCCCAGCTTGTTGTAAGGCATAGGCAATCCGCTGATTCAGTTTTTCCACGCCCAATTCACCGCCTCGTAAAGCCGTTAAAAAACGCACGGCATTAAATTTCTCAAATAAAACTTGATAATCTGAATCCTTTAATGGTGACGAATATTGCTGTAAATATGCTAAATAATCTCGATAATTTTGCACCGCACTTTGCACTACTGGCCGCACACAATCTTGCATAAAGGCTTTTTCTTCCGTTTCTATTGAGGATAAAAATTCCACCACATGTAGCTGGTCAGCCATTGCCTTTTGTTGGAATAACGCCCAACTTTTTTCACCACAAGTTGGCGCAATATTATTCACGACGGTGGCTAAATGGCCAATGCCCGAATGCTCATCAAAACGACGGCTGTCTGGCAAATAACATAGACAACTGGAAATCGGTGATAATGGCGTTTCACTGACGACTAATTTTTCCCCTGTCACCTCGGTTAAATAATCGGTAAAATCTTGATCGTAACAAGCGATATTTTTTTGTCGTTGCAGATCAAAATACAGCCCTAAAAATTCCCCTAGCTCGCCTAAAATTGCGCCTGCCTCAACGGAAGAAAGCTGATCCTTGTCGCCTAATAAAATCAATTTACAATGCGGCGCAAGAGCAGATCTCACTTTATTCATCAAAGATAAATCAATCATTGAGGCTTCATCAATAATTAACACATCATAAGGCAAGGGCTGTTGCGCATGATATTTTGTCTGCTCCGTAAAAGGTCGTACGCCCAGTAAGCTATGTAAGGTTTGTGCTGAGATTGGCATTTTTTCAAATAAGCCATCTTGCTTGAGCAAGCATTGCAGTTTCAGCGTTTCTTCAGTAGGCACTTTCGGATTAAATTCTGCCGAAATACTCTCACTTAATCGTGCAGCAGCCTTACCCGTGGGCGCAGCTAAACCAATTTTTAATTGGCCTTGATGTAATTGTTGCAGCACCGCCAATAAACGTGCCACCGTATAGGTTTTGCCTGTCCCTGGCCCGCCAGAAATGACACAAAAAGATTGTCGTAACGCCACCGCCACGGCGATTTTTTGCCAGTTTGTTTGAGATCCAACGTCGCCGAAATAACGTTGTAAACTCTGTTTAATTTTTGCAGTATCAAGATCTGCGGTATTTTTCACCGCACTTTTTATATAGTCGGCTAAACGATATTCATCTTGCCAAGTGCGATAAAAATACAACGCATTATGTTGTAGCACCAAAGGGGCAATCTTTTCTTTCGGGTTTAACGTAAAAGCCACATGATCTTGCAAGACTTCGGCCCATTGTGATAACGGCAAATGGTCAATTTTTTGCTTGATTTGAGCGATATAATCTACATGATGTTCATCTTTAACCGAACGCAAACCAAAATAATGGTGGGCTAAATCCTGATCTAAAAATAAACAAGTATTCCCTTGCGATAAGCTATGTTGGCAAAGTGCCGCCAATAAAATGGCTAATTGCTGTTGGGTGTCTGAATAGCCCAAACCTTGCTGTTTATCAGCAATCAATTTAGCAAAATAATAATCCGCTTGGCTAATATGTTGCTGTTGGCAAAGGGTAAATAATAAATTAAGCATGGAATAAGGCCTCCAATGTTGAAATTAAGTCTGCCTTTGGTCGATCAAAAAAGACACCAGAGGTGGTTTCGCCGTTCATTCCTCGTAAGAAAGTATAGATCACTCCGCCGAAATGGGTTTCATAATCATAATCCGGATCACGTAAACGCAAATAACGATTTAAGGCCAACACATAAAGCACATATTGCAGATCATAATGTTCTTGTTGCATGGTCTTAACTAACTGATCAGGTTGATAATCTTGCGGTGATTTACCCAATAAATTGGATTTATAATCCACAATATAGTATTTGCCTTGATGACGAAAAACCAAGTCAATAAAGCCACGTAACATGCCTTGAATTTCATCAAATTGCCATGGACTTTGCCAATATGGGTGATGTTTTTCTAACGCATGATTAAAAGCCTTAACATCAAAAGTGCGGTGCAAATTAAAATAGAATTGCCATTCTTTTAAGCAATCTTTAGACGGTAATTGAGCAAGTTGCAAACCATCTGCCAATAGCGGGGTATGCAATATTTGCGTGATCCATTGCGTAAAAGGCGCTTGCCAACTATCATCTAAACCTAAACGTTGGCGATATTTTTCCACTACTTCATCGGATAACGGCAAGTTAAAAGGTATTTTTTCTAATAATTCATGTAACAAGGTACCGACTTTTGCGCCATAAGGAAAATCAACCGGCGCTCTCTGTGACGGATAACCATGCCAATCCAAGCTGTGATTGCCCACTGAGCCTAACACAGCGGTATTTACCCACTGATCATTATCTTTCACGCCATCAAAAACCTGATGATTTTCCACCGCACTTTGTGCGAATATCGGTGACTTTCCCCCTGTTTTTTGTTGATGCCGTTGATGATTTTGTACTAACGCCGTAAAGCTCGATAACGTCCAATCCCGTTCGATCTCTTGCTCAAACACGGCGGCATTAAGCGGTTTGACAGTCGCTTGTTGCGTAGCTTGCTTTTCAGGTTCAGCCTCTCCATCCCCCTCATTTAAAATAGGCTGAAAAGTTAAGTTGTCTTCGCCCCATTTTTGTTGCAAATTCATTAATAACGTCTGGCTATCATCCTTGTTGTTCGGAGAGGGTTCTAACCCAATCTGCCCTTGCGTTAAGGCATACCAAATCGCAGTCCAGTCTGCCTGCAGACTCGTTGGCAAGGTGATATTGACCTGATATTTCGCTCGGGTCAATGCCACATAAAGCAAACGCATCTTTTCAGCCATGCTTTCTTGCACCGTTAATTCTGTATATTGCGACTGAATATCCCAATATTCCTGTTTATCCTGTTCGTCATGATAGGTACTGATCGTCGCAGATTTAAGGGTTGAAAAAGCAATAAACGGCAACCACACCAAGCCATATTCCAAGCCTTTGGATTTATGAATAGTGACGATTTTCACAAGCTGATTTTCACTTTCCAAACGTAGCGGTTGTTCATCATCTCGTTCTTGTTTATTTTGAATTTGTAAATCGAACCAACGCAATAAACTGGTTTCACTTTCTTGTGTCGCACTGGCTTGTTGTAAAAGTTCGCTTAAATGTAATAAATTGGTGACTCGCCGTTCCCCATTTGACATTGCTTTCATACGAGCCAAAATACTTGATTGTTGGCTATCCGTCTGCAACAACAGCGCATACAACATTGCCAACACGCCTTGATGACGCCAACGCTGTTGACAATATTCAAACCGTTCAACCCATTTTTCAAGCAAACTATCTTGTTGTTTAACCTGATTAATTTCATCCGCAGTCAACGCAAATAAACTGGTCGATAAGGCATTTAAAATCGCTCGGGTATTTTGTGGCGTTAGACAGGCTTGTAAAATTCGGCTCAACTCTACTGCCTCATCACTATCAAAGATATTACTGCGATCCGACAAATACACTGACGCAATGCCCCGTTTACGTAAACTTTGTTGAATTAATTCCGCCTCACGCCAATTTTCCACCAATACCGCAATATCATTATCTTGCACAGGTTTTGCCTCAAGGAGAGAGAGTACGCCTTTGGCAAAAACTGCGGTTCTTTTCTCCGCACTTTTTAACCATTGGGCAATGGTATTGGCACAGGTGTCTGCAAATAATTGCTTTATTTCGCTTTCCAACACGTTATTGTTGCCATCTCGCCGTTCTTCCCAATAAAAAGCGAAAGGCGCCTGTTTTTTGCCCTGAAACCAAAAATCGGCTTGCATTTTCCCCTCTCCAACAGGCTGAAAGCCAATCTCTTGATGTATAAAGGGATAAGGGAAATCAAACAAGTGATTAATGGCTGTAATTAACGCACCATTGGAACGGTAATTTTTGTCCAGAGTAAAACATTGTTGGGCTTGTTGACTGGCTTGTAAATAGGTAAAAATATCCGCACCACGGAATTTATAAATAGCCTGTTTCGGATCACCAATCATAATAAAACCACAATCTGCTTGGTGTTGATAAATTTTAGAAAAAATTTGATATTGTTGGTTATCGGTATCCTGAAATTCATCAATCATGGCAAAAGGATATTGTTGACGAATACGTTGGGCTAATTCCTCTCCTTGTTCAGACAACAACGCATCACGCAACAGACGCAATAAATCGTTAAAACTTTTATCGGCATGATCCAATTTATAGGCAATCATTTTTTGGTTTAACGCTTGCATATAGTGATACAACACAATACGTTGATACAATGCAAAGTCAATTTGATTGATATCATCAATTTGAGCAAACAGCGGGTGAGATAAGGGTTCCGCCCCCTCCTCTACGTAAAGCGTATTTAAATTGGCTTGCGAGAAATATTTCACGCAATCTGGAAAATCAAACTGATAGGCCGCCTTTGCCCAACATTCCATTTGCTTTAACCAATTTGGCACCAAATTCGACTTAAAATTGGTACGTTTTAACCGTTTTTTCTCACCTTTACCATATTTTTTGGCTAACTCATTCTCAATTAATTGACGAATTTCCACCGCACTTTGTTGCCATTGCTGTTTTAAGCGTTGAATTTGTTGCAAGCCTTGCTGTACATATTGTTGTAAGAAGTCAGCCAAGGAATACGCCAATAACTGCGGTGCATTTATCTTCACTTTTAAAGATTCGCCATTCACATAGGATTTAATCTGCTCTAATACTTGGGTTGGGGAAGCTAATTTACGATGAATAAAATCGGTACATTCATAAGAAAGCGAATAAAAATGCTCACGCCAACATTCTGTGGCAAAACGTTTCAATAACAGGGTTTCATCTTTCACCAAGTCCAATTCAAAATGAATACCAGAATGAAAAGCATATTGCATTAACATACGGCGACAAAAACCATGAATCGTATAAATCGAGGCTAAATCCATATTTTGTTCGGCTAAACGCAAGCGTTGGATGGCAAGATCCATATCCTCAATATAGTCAACCACTTCCGCTAACGCTTGGTTATCCTTAAATACGGCTTTATCCTGCGTGATTTGATAGGCCATTAGCTGTTTTCTGGATAAGTGAATTCGCTGACGAATACGTTCTTTTAATTCTTGCGTCGAGGCTTCAGTAAAAGTCACAACTAAGATTTCTTCCACTGACAATGGACGAGAAAAATTATGTTCACCCACTTGCAATAGCAAACGAATATACAAGCTCGCCATGGTATAGGTCTTGCCGGTTCCGGCAGAGGCCTCAATCAGCGTGGTTTGGGTTAAAGGGGTGGATTTAAGGGTAAGTGCGGTGGTATTTAGCATGTTTTTTCCCAAAATAAAAGGCTAACTACTGTTAGCCTAGTTATATCATAAAATCAATCATTATACTAGTTGGGGGGGCATTGGCATTTTCCAAACCAGCCCTAATTTTACTGTCGAAAATATCATAATCCACTAAAAACGCATCATGCCCGTAATCCGAGGCAAATTCAAAATATTGCAAATTTACCTGTGCTTGCTCCAACAAGGTTTTACTCTTGCGCAAGTCATTAATTTTAAACAGCTGATCATTGGTCACTGCCACTAAGGTATAACGAGCCTTAATCCGTGCTAAGGCTGTTTTTATATTATCAAACCCTAGCGCAGGATCATACAAATCTAACGCTCGCAATAAATGCAAATAACTATTGGCGTCAAAGCGCTCAAGGAATTTTTTCCCTTGATAAGTCAAATAGCTTTCCACCTGAAACCAATCGCCCCAATACTGCCCCTCGGCTTTGGTCGCACGTCCAAAGGCTTTGGCTAACTGTACATCGGTACGATACGTCAACATGCCCAACATCCGAGCAATGGCCAATCCTTTTGCGGGAGGTTCGCCCTCATAATAATCGCCACGATTAAAATGGGGATCGTTCAAAATGGCTTGTCGCATCACATGGTTAAACCCTATTGCCTCCGCACTAAAGGTTAAAGACGAACAAAGATTAACCACATTGTCTACAAAATCAGGGTAATACACCGCCCATTGCGTAGCTTGCATACCGCCAAAAGATCCACCAACCACCGCATGTAAATGCGTAATCCCGAGATAATCAAGTAAGGCTTTTTGTACTCGCACAATGTCTTGTACAATCACATTGGGAAATTGACTCCCGTAAGGTTTACCCGTTTTAGGATTAATTGACGCAGGTCCCGTTGTACCTTTACAACCGCCTAATACGTTGGAACAAATAAAGAAATATTTCTCTGTATCAAAGGCCAACCCTTTCCCCATAAAACTCTGCCACCACCCTGTGGCATGGGGTTCCGTAGAATAGGGTTCCGCATCTCCGGTTAAGGCATGACATAATAAAATCGCATTACTCTTATCGGCATTTAATTTACCGTAAGTTTGGTAAGCAACTTCAATATGATCAAGTTTCCCCCCCAGCACAAGATCTAGCGGAGTTTGCTCAAATAGGGTAATTTTTTGTACTGCCATTGATGATCCTATTTTTAGGGGATAAGTAATTGTATGATGCAGATAAACTACCGATTATGGAAGGGATTGTCAAGAAGTTTTAGACGTTTAGATGGCTAAAATATATCAATACCAAATCTACTAAAATATAATCCGTTAACCACGCCATAACGTTTAAGAAATACGTAAAAATATGTCTCGTTATTGTTAATTTCTGTTTTTATTATAAAATTGCGTTATCAAACAGCACATAAAAAAGATTCCCCATAGCTTTCAATCTTAAAATTCGTCATTATCTTCTTCAAAATCTTCTGCCATGATTATCCTGTAACAATAATTTAAAAACAGGTATTAGATCTGCAAAAATTCCCCAACAGTATGAAAGGATCCAAACACCAAAACCACATCATTTTTCACCGCACTTTGCACCGCCGTTTTTACCCCGAGGGCAACTGAATTTTCAGTTTGAACGCTCACTGAAATTCCTTTCTTCTCTGCCACGGATTGCAATTTTTCAGCTAACTGTTCGCCCGTTTGCCCACGGTAACCTGATAGCGTCACACAATGCCAATTATCAATAACAGATAACAACGGAGAAAGCACATTTTCCGCATCTTTATCCTGTAAGATCCCGCAAACTGCGGTGATTTTTCCGCTGATTTTTTGTTTAAGTTGAGCTAATTTTTCGGCTAAATAACGAGCGGCATGGGGATTGTGTCCGACATCAATGATAATCTGCGGTAAATCAGCAATCTTTTTCTGACAAAATTGTGCCACGGCGGTTAAATTTTCAGGTTTAATGGTTTGAAAACGCCCAACTAATTCCACTTCCGCTAAAGATTGACGAATAATATTTTCAGAAATCGCAAACGGCAAGGCTTGCACGGCCGCTAAAGCTGTCGCTGCATTAGGCAATGGAATTTGGCATAGTGGTAAATTTTCTAAGCGCAATGTAGAAGTGAACCACATCCAACTCTGCCCTGTTTGCTCAAATTGCCAATCTTGATTACGACAAGAAAGCGAACAATGTAATGATTTTGCATGATCGGTCATCGTATCAGGAATATGAGGTTCACCAATAATCACGGGGTGATTAGCTCGAAAAATGCCCGCCTTTTCAAAGGCAATCTTTTCTCTGGTATCGCCTAAAAAATCCACGTGATCAATATCGATACTGGTAATCACCGCCATATCGGCGTCCACAATATTGGTGGCATCTAATCGACCACCTAAACCTACTTCTAAAATGACTACATCAAGATTAGCTTGCTTAAATAAATGCAAGGCCGACAGGGTGCTAAATTCAAAATAGGTCAGCGATTGGGTTTTATTTTGATTAATAAAATCAAAGGATTGAATATGCTTTTGATCCGCCACATCTTGATTATTTATGCGTACCCGTTCATTATAACGAATTAAATGTGGCGAAGAATACACGCCAACCTTATAACCCGCATTCAGCAAAATGGTTTCCAACAAACGGCAAGTTGTACCTTTGCCATTGGTGCCACCGACCGTGATCACATAAGGTGCTGGGCATAATAAATTCAATTTTTCCGCCACGGATTTTATGCGTTCCAAGCCAAGTTCAATGGCTTTAAAATGGCTGTTTTCTAAATAATAAAGCCACTCGTCAAGGCTAGATTGTAGCGTTGGCGACGTGGCTTTTAAACTATCTGACATAAATCAAATGATCCTATTTGATATCTGTTTCAACTGTTTCTTCGTTATGTTCAAGTAATTCAGGCTCAATAAATGGTGACGGCAAGCCCATTAATTGACTTAAAATATTCGCCAATTTTTCACGCATTTCTGAACGTTTGACGATCATATCAATGGCACCATGCTCTAATAAAAATTCCGCACGTTGGAATCCCTCTGGCAATTTTTCACGCACGGTTTGCTCAATAACTCGAGGACCTGCAAAGCCAATTAAGGCTTTTGGTTCGGCAATATTTAAATCACCTAACATGGCGAAACTGGCTGATACACCACCTAAAGTTGGGTCAGTCAATACCGAAATAAACGGCACACCTTTTTCTTTCATTTTGGCCAATACTGCACTGGTTTTTGCCATTTGCATCAGGGATAACAAGGCTTCTTGCATTCTCGCACCGCCACTGGCAGAGAAACAGACAAACGGACAATTTTTCTCAAGCGCTTGTTCCGCTGCTTTCACGAATTTTGCTCCCACAACCGATCCCATTGAACCGCCCATAAAGCTAAAATTGGAGGCTGCAGCCACAATAGGCATACCGTAAAGGGTGCCTGAAACCGTAATTAAGGCATCTTTTTCGCCGGTTTCTTTTTGTGCGGCAGTAATACGGTCTTTATATTTTTTCAAGTCTTTGAATTTTAGAATATCTTGCGGTTCAAGTTCTGCTGCAATTTCCACAATGCTATCTTTATCCAATAAGGCAGCCAACCGTTCACGGGCATCAATTCGCATGTGATGACCACATTTTGGACACACCTCTAAATGACGTTTTAACTCGTCACGATACAGCACCTGTTCGCACGAGGTACATTTTGTCCATACGCCCTCCGGTACATTCGCTTTTTTGCTTGATGAAGATGATGGTGATTTACTAAAAATTTTATCAATCCAGCTCATTATTTAACCTTAGTTTTGTTAAACGGAAATTTTTGCTATTTAACCACAAAATTTGCTTTTTTTGTAGGTTTTTCTGTAATAAATCGGCAAATCTGATCTGTATATCACTTGCCGTCAGCAGAACAAAATTTTTATTGTACGATTTTTTCCTATAACTAAAATTTTTCCTTATGGATAAAATCATAAAAATCTAATTTTAACTAGTGTTTTTTGATTGTAACAAATTGTGCAAAAAAAAAACAATGATAGAATATATTCCGTTCAAATCGAACAACAATCACTATTTTAAGGATAACATAATGAAAAAACTCAACACCCTACTCGCAGTAAGTTTACTTACCGCTTTTAGCTTAAATGCGTATGCCGAAAAAACCTTTTATGATTATAGAACAATGACAGTATCAGATCTTGAACTGGGTATCAAAAATAATACCATCACTAAAGAGGAAATTTTTCAATCTATTGATAACCAATATCCTATGGGCTATTTTTTAATTGATGTTTATAAAAGAATGATGGGGAGCGTTGTAGATGATTTAAAAAACAGTACAAAAAAAGACATCTGTTTAGAGCCTAAATATGCCTCCTTAACGAAAAATCCGATAATTATCACGGGAAAAAGTACAAGTGAAGCACAAGAAGAAATGAGTGCCTATATGAATATACTTGCAAACGCAAAACAGCTCGATAAAGAATATATGAATAAATTTGGATGTACGAGAATGACATGGGATCTTCAAATCTCAATGTTAGAAGCGGAGCTCGCTCAACAAGGACGTATTAAAGATACGCCTGCTTTAAAAGGCGTTAGAAAAGCAATGGGAATGGAATAAAATTGTCATTCAAAACTTCAGGGGGAAATTATTTCCCCCTTTTTTCTTTAATCCCCCAAAAACAACGGCCCTAACGGCGTTTTCGGCAAATCAAACCGCTCGGGATATTGCACATTCACCAAATACAAGCCATCAGGTTTTGCCGTTGGAGCTGCCAAACTGCGGTCTTTTTTGGCTAAGATTTCTGTGATCCATTCAATCGGTTCTCGTCCACAACCGACTTCTATCAGACTGCCGACAATGTTACGCACCATATGATGCACAAAGGCGTTAGCTTGAATATCCACCACAATATAATCACCTAAACGGTCGACTTTCAAATGATGCACATTTCGCCACGGCGTTTTAGATTGGCATTGAGCAGCACGGAAACTGGTAAAATCATTTTCGCCGAGTAATGCCTGCCCTGCTCGTTGCATTTTTTCCGTATCTAAGTCTAAATGGGTATGGGTTACGCCATAAGGCAAAATGGCGGGGCGTAATTTATTACTGTATAAAATGTAACGATAACGCCGTGCTGTTGCCGAAAAACGAGCATGAAAATCATCAGGCACGATTTTCGCCCATTTCACCGCAATATCATCAGGCAAATTGGCATTGGTACCAAACGCCCAGGCTTTTTCAGGGCGAATCACATCAGTTTCAAAATGCACCACTTGCCCTGTGCCATGCACGCCGCTGTCAGTGCGACCTGCACAAAATATATCAATAGGAACGTTGGCGACAAAAGACAAGGCTTTTTCTAATTCGGCTTGCACGCTCGCCACGCCTTGTTGTCGTTGCCAACCGAAATAATTTTTGCCGTTGTATTCAATACCTAAGGCGATTTTCATCAAAACGTCTCCTTTTTACACCGCACTTTTCACTTGAATATGCACTGTGATTTCTTCTCGGTCGTGATATAAATGTTTGGCTTTCAGGCGAAATTTGATACCGTGGCTATCCAGTTTATCTGCCAACTGTTGCAGACATTGTTGCACTTCTTGATAACGTTTTTTCATGGGTAATTTCAAGTTAAAAATGGTTTCCCGACACCAACCGTTCAGCAACCATTTAGCGATTAAATCGGCAATGCGACTCGGTTTTTCCACCATATCACACACCAACCAATCAATTTTTTTACGTTTCGGTGGTTGAAATTTAAAGCCATCTTCGGGGCAATGTTCAATTCGCCCTGTGTCATGCAAACTGGCTGCCATTTTGCCGTGATCTACGGCATACACAAACAAGCCACGACGCACTAATTGGTATGTCCAACCACCGGGGCAAGCCCCGAGATCCACGCCAATCATGTTGTCATTTAGGCGTTTCGGTTCATCTTCTTTAGGGATAAACGTTAAAATCGCATCCTCTAATTTTAGGGTAGAACGACTTGGGGCGTCCGCAGGGAATTTTAGCCGTGGAATCCCCATAAAATGGGCGGAATGATTGTTGTTATAGGAATAGCCCACATAACAAGCATTATTGGCGACAAACAAACAATGCAAAGTTACGCCGCTTTTTTTAATTTCTTTAAAGCCTAATCCGCCCTGTTTTTTCAAGGCTTGGCGGAGTGGTACGGTGAATTTTTTACAAAAGCCTGATAGTTCTTTGGCCTCATTGGTATCGGCGGTTTCGACCCAAATTTCGGTACTTTGTTTTAGATTAAACTGCGGTGAAAATTCAACGAATTTTTCCACAATCGGGCTAATGCGATCGGCGAGATCAAGATCGATCAATAAATCCGATACCACCAGCATTTGTCGAGCGAAAATCAGTTGATTAAACGGCATTTCTCGAGCAAGGCGATCCGCCTCACCAGTTTGATAACATTCAAAAATCACATAACCGCTGTTTTCCTGTACTCGAGCAAAACCGAACACGCCAAGGGCAGTAGCTTTATCGGTAATTTCAGCGGCGACTTCTTTTTCAAAGCCAATGCGGCAATATAGGGCGAGTTTATTCAAAATATTCCCCTATTTTTTGGCTAAATTGGAACGAACGGATACCACGAATAAAGTGATCCAACCGAGCAAAAAGGCGACACCGCCAACAGGAACAAGCATAACGATCACTCTTGTGTTACAAATAGCCATGGTATAAAGGGAACCGCTAAATAACAGTATGCCGGCTACCCATGAAAATCCCATGATATTCACCGCAGTTTGGCGGCATTTAGGCGTATTTTGTGACGTTGTCGCAGAAATAAAAAAGCCTAACGCCAACAAAACAAGCGTATGAAAAACATGGTATTTCCACGCTGTATCAAACCAACTTATTTGTTGTTCAGAAAAATTGGCTTGTAAGGCATGCGAAACAAAAGCCCCGAGAGCAACACAAAGTAATCCGCTGAAAGCGGCTAAAGATAAAAAACGATTTCCCATTATTTTTCCTTATTAATATCGGGTTGATTAATTTCTTGTATGATCCAATCTCGAAAGGCTTGGATGGTTTTTTCATTATTTCTAACCTGATTATTCACCACATAAAAAGATTTAGGATCAGGTAATTTCATTGGCAACACAATTTGCAAATTACCCTGATTAATTTCCTGTTGTGCCAACATCTGATTGGCTAAAATCAAGCCCTGACCATATAAAGCCGTTTGCAACGCCATTAAGGTATGGCTAAACACCACGCCATCTTGCACATTCGGCAATTCCACGCCCAAAGCATGGGCCATCATTTGCCAGTTTTCATGGTGATGAATGTGAATCAGTTTATGTTGCTGTAAATCGACGGCAGAATGAATCGGCTTGTCTTGCAACAATTTAGGCGAGGCCAACATCACCAAATCGGCTTTCGCCAATAATGCCACCTGTAAATTTTCCCAATTTCCGTAACCATAATAAATGGCCACATCAATGTCTTTATTTAAAATGCCCTCATCTTGTTCAGCCGCACGAATCCGTACGTCAATATCTGGATAGCGTTGATTAAAATGGATTAATCTAGGTACAAGCCATTGAATAGCAAAGGTTTGTGGCACACTAATTGTCAAGGTCGATTTATTTTGTGAGCAAATTTTTTCTGTTACACTGGCCAGTTTTTGTAAGATTGGTGAAATTTCACCATAATACCATTTTCCCTTTTCCGTTAATTCTAATAACCGATTTTTACGCACAAAAAGCTCCAGCCCCAAAAAATCTTCCAATAATTTAATTTGGTGGCTCACCGCTGCTTGCGTAACAAAAAGTTCTTCTGCCGCTTTGGTAAAACTCAAATGCTTGGCAGAACTTTCAAAGGCTTTCAACGAATTTAAGGGCGGTAAACGTTTCCCCATAATATTTTCCTAATGTTATGTTGTAGGATTAGTTTTTTTTATTCGACAGATAAATTTTTCTTGGTTGTCTGGTCGAGCCAGTGACATTATACTACACTCATACTTAATGATGAGTAATTCTTTCATTAATTATGTTGTGTTTGCATATTGTTCGGGAAACCGAACATAACTTCCTGTATATTTTGCCCTAAATTTGGGGTGATAACACCGTACTTTGCAAGTGCGGTGTTTTTTTATCATACAATTTTACCACTAGCCCGCCGAAAATCTCAAATAATAGTTTTCAATCCTCGTATTATGATGTAGATTTAGAAAACTCTCTTTTTCAAATTCAATTAAGGATAAATTATGAAAGATCTTGACTGGAATAATCTCGGATTTAGTTATATCAAAACAGACTATCGTTACATTGCCTATTGGAAAAATGGCGAATGGCAAAAAGGCGAATTAGTGACAGATAATGTGCTACATATTAGCGAAGGTTCCACGGCACTGCACTACGGACAACAATGTTTTGAAGGTTTAAAAGCCTACCGCTGTAAAGACGGTTCAATTAATCTATTCCGTCCTGATGAAAATGCCAAACGTATGCAACGTAGCTGTCAACGTTTGTTAATGCCAGAAGTGCCTGTTGACATGTTTGTAGAGGCTTGTAAGCAGGTCGTAAAAGCCAATGAAGAATGGGTTGGCCCTTACGGTTCAGGTGCCACATTATATTTGCGTCCATTTTTAATCGGTGTCGGGGATAATGTCGGCGTTAGCCCTGCACCAGAATATATTTTTTCGATCTTTGTTTGCCCGGTGGGGGCTTATTTTAAAGGCGGATTAAAACCGACCAATTTTATGGTATCAGATTATGACCGTGCGGCCCCACAAGGCACAGGTGCTGCTAAAGTCGGTGGCAATTATGCAGCGAGCCTTTATCCAGGTAAAAAAGCGAAAGCCTTGGGTTATGCCGACTGTATCTATTTAGACCCCACCACACACACCAAAATTGAAGAAGTAGGATCCGCCAATTTCTTTGGGATTACCAAGGATAATAAATTTATCACCCCAATTTCACCGTCTATTTTGCCAAGTATTACCAAATACTCACTACTCTATTTAGCCAAAGAACGCTTTGGCATGGAGGCGATTGAGGGTGATATTTATATTAACGAACTGGATCAATTTGCTGAAGCCGGTGCTTGTGGCACAGCCGCCGTGATTACCCCAATCGGTGGCATTTTAAATGGCGACGATTTCCATGTTTTCTATTCTGAAACCGAAGTGGGGCCAAAAACACGTGCGCTTTATGAAGAATTAGTGGGAATTCAATTTGGTGATAAACCTGCGCCTGACGGTTGGGTTGTTAAGGTAGAATAAAAATCACTTGATTTTAATCCTGTTAATGATTAAGATCGGAGCCATCGGGGGAAATCTCTCACAATATTCCCCCTTTGGATTATCTTTTATTAATAAGCATAATTGCTAATAATGAGTAAGATAATTAGGATGATGATTCTGATACACATATCCTAACTCCTTTTTTAGAATCCCCACGTTCTACAAGGTGGGGTTTCTTGTTTCTAGCGAACGCCAGAAATAGCATTATAACAAACTGTTTATAAATCCACTATAAATATTTTCATTGTAATTCCCCCTTGAATTTCTGAACATTTACCCCATTTTCTTGTCATATTCATACACAAGCGATTCATTTAATTTTTAAAAAGGAAATGTTATGAAAATGAAAAAAACCAGTTTGGCTTTAACGGCTATCGCATTAGGATTAAGCGTATTAAGCACCCCAATGACCAGTATGGCTGAATTGCCAAGTGATGTCGCAGGCGTTGCCGTGCCAAGCCTTGCACCGATGTTGGAAAAAGTATTGCCTGCGGTGGTCTCCATTGATGTCGAAGGCAAAGAAAAAAGTACGGTAAACGATCAACAAATTCCTGAAGAATTTCGTTTTTTCTTTGGGGATGATTTCTTTGGTAATCGTGGCAGTCGCTCGCCTCGCCAATTTAAAGGGCTCGGCTCAGGCGTGATTATTAACGCTGAAAAAGGTTATGTTTTAACCAATAATCATGTAATCGACAAAGCCGATAAAATCACGGTGACACTACAAGATGGACGTGAATTTAAAGGTAAAGTGTTAGGAGCTGACAAACAATCTGACGTCGCATTAGTGCAATTAGAAAAACCGAAAAACCTCACTCAAATTAGCATTGCCGACAGTGATAAATTACGTGTTGGTGATTTCACTGTGGCGATCGGTAATCCTTTTGGTTTAGGTCAAACCGTGACTTCGGGTATTGTTTCTGCCTTGGGTCGTTCTACGGGATCCGACAGTGGCACCTATGAAAACTATATTCAAACTGATGCGGCGGTAAACCGTGGTAATTCAGGAGGCCCATTAATCAACTTAAAAGGGGAATTAATTGGAATCAACACGGCCATTATTTCTCCAAGCGGTGGCAATGCAGGAATTGCCTTTGCCATTCCTTCCAATATGGCGAATAATTTGGTGCAACAAATTATCGAATTTGGTGAAGTTCGCCGTGGCGTATTAGGCATCAAAGGCGGTGAACTCAATGCAGATTTAGCCAAGGCCTTTAATATTGATGCACAACAAGGTGCATTTGTGAGCGAAGTTTTGCCAAATTCAGCTGCTGCTAAAGCCGGCTTAAAAGCAGGTGATGTGATCACGGCATTAAACGGTCAAAAAATCAAAAGTTTTGCTGAATTACGAGCCAAAATTGCCACCTCTGGTGCTGGTAAGAAATTTGAATTAACCTACTTACGTGACGGAAAAACAGAAAAAGCCGAAGTAACATTACAAGCAGATGATTTTGCGAAATCTGGCGAAACCAGCACTGACGGCATTCTTCCAGCACTTGAGGGCGCCGCATTAACCAATGGTAAAGACGGTATTGAGATTGAAAAAATCGAGAAAAATTCACCTGCAGCACAAGTTGGCTTGAAAGTCGGTGATGTCATTGTCGGGGTTAACCGTCAACCGGTCAAAACCTTAAAAGAATTACGTGATGCCATTGATGAAAAACCATCTGCCGTAGCATTAAATGTTAAACGTGGACATAATAATTTCTATTTATTAGTACAATAATCTGTACAACGTAACGAAAGTGCGGTAAAAATATTGAAAGAATTTTTACCGCACTTTTTTGTCAATTGAAAAAAGTTAGCAAAGATAACGAGGGACAACCGATTTTTGGCATTAATTTAGTGCCGTTAAATTCAGGTGTGATTCGGGTTGGTGATAAGGTAGAAATATTAAGAACAATGCAGTAAAACAAAGGGCGTCATAAGACGCCCTCGTGAAAAATTATTACTTATTAATCAAACTCAAAAACTCTTTTCGGGTTTCCCGATCTTCTAAGAAAACACCACCAAAAGCTGATGTTACCGTGTAACTATTGCTGTCTTTAATTCCTCGGCATTTTACGCAAAAATGCGTGGCTTTTACATAAACTGCCACATCTTCGGTTTCCAAAATAGTTTGAAACGCCAATAACACTTGCTCAGTCAAACGCTCTTGTACTTGCGGACGTTGCGCAAAAAAGGCCACTACTCGATTAATTTTAGATAAGCCGATCACCCATTTTTTCGGGTAATAGGCCACAGACACGGTGCCATCAATAGTAACAAAATGATGTTCGCAAGTACTGGTCAACGTCACGTCATTGACCAATACCATTTCGCTCACTTTCATACGATTTTCAATGTTGGTAATTTTCGGGAAATTGGCGTAATCCAGTCCACTAAAAATTTCATCCACAAACATTTTTGCCAAACGGTGCGGGGTTTCTTCAATACTATCGTCCGTTAAATCTAAGCCGATCAACGCCAACACATCACGCATTTTACTTTCAATTTCATCACGGCGTTGATCTTTACTCTTGGTCAAATTAACCATTGGGGTTTCAATCCCTTTTGCCACTAAGGCATCACGCACCTTAATGGCTTCTGCTGAAATATTGCTCATTTACAACTCCAATAAAATAATGGGCTATTCTAACAAACATTCAGCGAAGAATAAAACCAGAATATTCATTAACATCGTGAAAAATTTTAGTATAGAATAAGGATATGATTAATATTCAATAACAGGATTACCATGCTCACACTACAACAAGCCCTAGATAACATTCTCAATACCTTACCCACGCCCACTAAACATCAGCAAGTTTCCCTTGATCAAACGGTCAATTTAGTCTGTGCGGAAGATGTGATTTCGCCGATTAATGTGCCGTCTTTTGATAATTCGGCCATGGACGGCTATGCGGTTCGTTTAGCGGATATGGAAAAATCGTTAACCCTTTCCGTTGCAGGAAAATCTTTCGCCGGCAGTCCATTTACAGGCGAATGGCCAGCTCAAAGTGCGGTGCGAATTATGACCGGAGCCATGTTGCCAGCGGGGGCGGATACCGTAGTGATCCAAGAAGAGGTTATCGTCAATGATGACGGCACCATTACCCTTTCCACTGTACCAAAAAATAACCAAAATATTCGTCGTATTGGCGAAGATGTAAAAATTGGTGATGTGGTGTTAAAAAAAGGCCAAAAACTCACCGCAGTTTCTTTGCCATTATTGGCCTCTTTAGGGATTTCAACGGTTGACGTTTATCCACGTTTAAAAGTCGCCGTACTTTCCACCGGAGATGAACTCGTGCCTGTTGGACAACCGTTGCAAGCGGGACAAATTTACGATACCAATCGTTTTACGGTAAAACTGATGTTAGAAAAACTCGGCTGTGAGGTGCTAGATTTTGGCATTTTGCCAGATAATGAGCAACAATTTGAACAAGCCTTTTTGAACGCTCAGGCTCAAGCAGATTTGGTCATCACCAGTGGCGGTGTATCGGTTGGCGAGGCGGATTTCACTAAAACCGTATTAGAAAAAGTGGGCGAAGTCAATTTCTGGAAAATTGCCATGAAACCTGGTAAGCCGTTTGCCTTTGGTAAATTGCCAAATGCGTGGTTCTGTGGTTTACCGGGTAATCCTGTTTCGGCGTTAGTCACGTTTTATCAGCTTGTTCAACCGGTGATTGCTCGCTTATCAGGCGCAGATTATCAACCTGCTACACTACTTCAAGCGATAGCCATTGCCCCAATGAAAAAAGCCGTCGGACGCATGGATTTTCAACGTGGCTTTTATCAAGTCAATCCACAAGGAAAAATTGAAGTGCAATCCGTAGGCTTTCAAGGTTCCCATTTATTCAGTGCCTTTGTGAAAAGTAACTGCTTTATTCGTATTGAGAAAGAACGTGGTAATGTGGCTGTGGGGGAAACTGTCACCATTGAACCTTTTAGTGATTTATTGAGATAAACCATGTCTGAATTGAACTATGCAGAAGAACTCCGTTACAACCGCCAAATTATTTTAAAATCGGTGGATTTTGACGGGCAAGAAAAACTCAAAGACAGTCGCATGTTGATTGTTGGATTAGGCGGTTTGGGCTGTGCAGCAAGCCAATATTTGGCTGCTGCAGGTGTGGGACATTTGACCTTGTTGGACTTTGATACGGTTTCCCTTTCCAATTTACAACGCCAAGTCTTGCATACAGATGAACGCATTGATATGCCGAAGGTCACATCCGCCAAAATCGCCTTGCAAGCCCTTAATCCACATATTGAAATTCACACGATCCATGAAAAACTGGACGAAAAAAAATTAGCTGAACTGATACAGCAATTTGACGTGGTGTTAGATTGTACCGATAATGTAGAAAGCCGTAACCAACTTGATCTGGCTTGTCAATCGGCATTTGTGCCATTAGTTTCAGGTTCCGCGATTCGCATGGAAGGGCAAGTTTCGGTGTTTAGCTATGAACCCAATACGCCAACTTATCACCATTTAAGCCAATTATTCGGTGACAATGCGTTAAGTTGCGTAGAGGCAGGCGTTCTCTCCCCGATTGTGGGAATTGTCGGTTCAATTCAAGCCATGGAGGCGATTAAAGTGCGGTTAAAAATCGGCAATATTTTAGCAGGGAGATTACTCATGATTGATGGATTTTCCATGACCTTTCGTGAATTGAAATTACCTTGTTAATGTTGTAATGCAACGTATTTATTCCCTTTTTTGAATAAATCGTTTATCTACTTTTTTTATTTTTAACCACTATTTAGGGGTACAGCAATGAAAAAATCATTGTTGGGCTTAGCTATTGTCGGGGTAATAACGTTAATCGCTAAAGCCTTATCTTTCTCAACACTCGCCAGCCAATTACATCTTGGCGCCTTAACCCTTGCTATTTTATTGGGGTTACTCGTCGGTAACACGCTATATCCCAAATGGCAACAACAATCCCATGCGGGTGTCACCTTTGCTAAAGGGCGGTTATTACGCATAGGGATTGTGTTATACGGTTTCCAAATCACCTTTCAAGACATCGCCCAAGTAGGGGCAAACGCCATTATTAGCGATGCGATTATGTTGATTTGCACCTTTTTCATCACCTGTACATTGGGCATTTATCTGTTAAAAATAGACAAACAAATTGTCTATCTCACCGCATCTGGTTGCAGTATTTGTGGTGCAGCCGCTATTTTGGCGACTGAACCAGTGGTGAAAGCGGATTCACATAAAGTATCCGTTGCCGTTGCTTTAATCGTGATTTTCGGCACAATTTCCATGTTTCTCTACCCGATTCTCTACCAATATATTCAGGGATTAAGTGACAATCAATTCGGCATTTATATCGGCTCATCAGTACATGAAGTCGCACAGGTTTATGCGGCTGGGAAAAATATCAACCCCGAAGTTGCCAATATTGCCGTCATCACCAAAATGCTCCGAGTCATGATGCTCGCCCTGTTTTTAGTTGTATTATCTTATTATTTACACAAACAACAAGCTCAAACGGGTGAGAAAAGCCCATTTAATATGCCGTGGTTTGCCTTGTATTTTATTTTGGTAGCGGTGTTTAATTCTTTCCAATTATTACCTGCTCAACTGGTCCAATTTTTAATTCAACTAGACGGTATTTTATTGATGATGGCAATGACCGCTCTCGGTCTAACCACTCATATCAGTGCCATTAAACAAGCTGGCATTAAGCCGTTGATTTTAGGTTTTTTGGTGTTTTTATGGTTGGTGATTGGGGGATTTGTGGTGAATTTTGTGATGCAAAACTTATTTATGTAAATAGATTTAAAAAGTGCGGTAAGAAATAGCTGATTTTTGATCTCTCCCTCTAAAATGGCTACAATCAAAATATCAAAGAACAGCAAACTCCATCATTAAGGATAAACACTATGCACCAGACCATTCCAATGCAAACTTTTTATTATGGTTTTCCCGTGGTTCTACTGACCACTTGCGATGAACAAGGACATAGCAATATTTCACCAATTTCATCCAGTTGGTGTTTAGGTGATAATATCGTGATTGGTTTAGGAACTTGCGGCAAAGCCTTTGAAAATCTACAAGTTTGCCCTGAAGCTGTTTTGAATTTACCTGATAACACAATGTTTCAACGAGTCGAAAGCATAGCACCTTTCACGGGTAAAGCTGAGATTCCTAAACATAAACAAGGTATTTATGCTTATTGTTCGGATAAATTTGCTCAGGGAAAATTAACCGCTCAAACATCAATACAAGTTCGCCCGACTCGTATTGCGGAATGCCCCATTCAAGCCGAAATGCGGTTGCAACAAATTAGCCAGCGAGATGGTTATGCCATTATAGAATTTAAAATTGTTCAACTGCACGCACAACAGCATTTAGTGAATGAACAAGGGCATATTCGCCCAGAATCTTGGCAACCGTTGATTTATAATTTTCGCCACTATCACGGATTAAGTGAGTCATTAGGTAAAAATTTTCGGGCGAGATAGCAGAATAAAAATGCGGTGAAAAACAACAAAATTTTTCACCGCATTTCGAGCAAAATCTGATTAAATTAGAAATTAATCACCTTATCCGCCCACAATGTCCAAGCGGAAACATCATCTAATGTCCCGACACTCACCCCTTGCACTAACGGCAAATGTGTAATGCCTCGTGCTTTGGTGCAACTGGTGCAAAGTTTGGCCTCGGCACCTAAACCCGTTAAGACTTCAAGAGTCTGTTGTACATTGTAACCGTCATTTGGATTTTGGCCGGCTAAACCAGACAACACCGAATCAGAGAAGAAAAAGGCTTTGATTTCAACGTCTTTACCGTTTTCTTCCAATAAGTTCACCGCAAAACGCAAACCGTTAAAGGTTTTCTCGGTGCCGTAAGGCGATTCGTTAAAAATAAATAATAATTTTTGCATAACATGTCCTTGTTGTTAGCCAATCCAAATAAATTTAATTAAGAATAAAATCGATACCACCCAAACTGAGGCATTAATTTCTTTCCAACGGCCAGTACAGGCTTTCATCACGCAGTAGGTGATAAACCCAAAGGCAATCCCCTCGGTAATAGAATAAGTGAATGGCATTAATGCGGTGGTAATAAAGGCAGGGGTGGCCTCGGTTAAATCGCTCCATTCCACTTCAATTAAGCTAGATGCCATTAAGATTCCAACGAAAACTAACGCCCCCGCAGTGGCATAGGCTGGCACTAAACCGGCTAATGGAGAGAAGAAAATGGTTAATAAGAATAAGATACCGACCACAACAGCGGTTAATCCCGTACGACCGCCTACCGAAACACCTGAACCACTTTCAATGTAAGTACTGATGGCAGATGTTCCCATAAATGAGCCTACCATGGCGGAAGTACTGTCTACTAACAACGCTTGTTTCATTTTCGGGAAACGACCTTGTTCATCAGCAAAACCCGCTTTGGTGGTGACTGCAATTAAGGTGCCTGATGAGTCAAATAAGTTAACCAACAGGAATGAGAAAATAATACCCAATAAGCCTAAATCAAAGGCTCCCGCAATATCCACTTGGCCCACCACCGCATCTAAACTCGGCGGCATAGACATAATACCATGGAATTGCACGGCGGGATCGAAGATTAACGCTAAGGCGGTAATCACCACGATAGAGGCTAATACGCCAGAATGCACGCCTTTGGCGGATAACACCACGATAATGAAAAAGCCTAAAATGCCCATCAGAATTTTTGGATCGTGCAAGTCACCCAACGCTACCAGTGTGGCCTCGTTCGGGATAATTAAGCCCATGTTTTTAAAGCCAATTAAGGCAATTAACAAGCCAATCCCCGCACCAATCCCTACTCGTAAGCCTTTTGGAATGGCGGACATAAACCAGTAGCGAATTTGTAACACGGTAAGCAAAAATAAGCCAACGGAACCTAAGAAAATAGCCCCCATGCCCACTTGCCAAGAATAGCCCATTTTAATCACCACGCCATAAGCAAAAAAGGCGTTTAATCCCATTGCTGGCGCCAACGCAATCGGCAAGTTACTAAACAAGCCCATGGCAATAGTACCAAAGGCAGCAATTAAACAGGTGGTGACGAACACCACTTGAGTGTCCATGCCGGCTGCACCCAATACCGCAGGGTTAACAAACACGATATAGACCATGGTGAAAAAGGTAGTGATACCGGCTACAATTTCCGTTTTGGTGTTGCTACCCTTTTGTTTTAGCTGAAAAAGTTTTTCTAGCATATTGATTTCCTAAGTTAAGGTTGTTGATTAAAAAGTCTTTCCAATAATTGAACAGCCAAGCACGCTAAATTAAAACGTTGCTCATCTGCGACCGTCCAAAATTCTACGCCATTTTCGCTTATTTTTAAATCACTAATATGTAATTTTACGGTTTCTTCATTATTTTCTTGTTCACCGTTGAGAACCGGTGTGATTTTTTCCTCAAGTTGAATAAGATCCTGTTGTTGCCATGTGGATTTAATTTGCTCAAGGTCGATTTGATAATCCGAAAGTGCGGTGATTTTTTGAGCTAAACCATAAAAAACAGGCACTTGAATGCTGTGATAAACCACCGATAAGGTCGGAAAAATTTTGTTGATTTGGGTAGCGTAACTGCTTTCCAAGGGTGCGACATCAAAGGCAAAACGTGGCTCATTTTCATCTAACGGAATGCCATTCAGTAATCGAGCAGTTTGTCCGACCAGTTTGCTCACGGTTTCACCGTTGTGATAAGAGGCCGGCACAAGCGAACTAACGATTGCTTGGTTAATAGGATATTGTGCCATGAATGCCGACAAGGCCAATACAGTTTGGGTGATTTGTGGATTCGGCAAGGCAATAATATTATGCAAGGCGTTACGTTGTCGCAACTCTGTAATTAGTTCATCATTGACCGTCGGCACAATCACGGGAACCGCAGAAATACTGGCACACAGCCCCAACATATCGATCACCACACAACCCTGTTCTGCGGCATTGGCAATATGCGGTGCTTGCTCTGTTTTACCGGCAAATAATACATAATCAAATGCTGACCAGTCCACCTCAGCGACTGGAATTTGCGCCACCGATTTATTGTGAAAACGTACGCCTTGTTCTTCATTAAAGGGGTAAATTTCTACCACCGTTAATTGGCTAATTTCAAGGCGACTTTGCTGTAAAAATTCGGTAATTTTTTCACAAAGCTCAAATTCCGCCGCAATGGCGAGATTTAATTTATTCATTTTTTGCCCTCATCGTAATAAAATAACGCTACATTCTATACTTTTTCAGGGAGAAAAGAAAATGACACCCGCCATAGATTTACTAAAAAAACAAAAAATTGCTTTTACCTTACACACCTACGATCACGATCCAAATAATACCCATTTTGGCGACGAGGCAGCGGAAAAATTAGGCTTAAATCCGAATCAATCTTTTAAAACCTTACTGGTGGCAGAAAATGGGGATCAGAAAAAATTAGCCTGTTTTGTGTTGCCCACCGCCAATATGCTTAACCTGAAAAAAGCCGCCAAAGCTATTGGTGTGAAAAAAGTCGATATGGCAGACAAAGAATTTGCGCAGAAAAGTAGCGGTTATTTGGTCGGGGGAATCAGCCCGTTAGGACAAAAGAAACGGCTCAAAACCGTGATCCACCAAAGTGCGGTGAATTTTGAGCACATTTTTGTCTCTGGCGGAAAAAGAGGATTAAGTGTGGAACTGGCACCACAGGATTTAGCGCAAGTATTGGGCGCAGAATTTGTGGATATTGTGGATGATGAATAATACAAAAAAGTGCGGTGATTTCACCGCACTTTACCTGTTAATTTGCCCTGTTGATTTGCCCTATTTATCAATCATGTTGGCGATGATCATTGGCTTGTTGTAATAATTGACGGCTCTCTTTCATAAATAAATCCGAATATTCCCCAAACCATTGGCTCACTTGATTAAAGGTATCAATAAAGCCTTGTTTATCGCCGGTTTCAAAAAATTTCAGGCTTTCCACATAGCTGTCTTTGAGGCTTTCAATCACGGCTAAATTTTCGGGTTTATCCAGAATAATATCCGCATATAAGCCGCCATCTTGGGCAAATAAACGCCCGATCATAGCCAATTCTAAGCGATAAATCGGTGATGATAAGGCTAATAAATTGGCTAATTTTACCGGTTGTTTGGATAAATGTAGGCCGTTGGCAAAAGTGGAAAAATGGCGTAAGGCTTGGATATAGGTCATGCTGTGATCATGTTCCGCCGCCTCGACCTGATAAATTTTCGCCCCCCAAATCGCCATTTGCTCAAGCAACCATTGATAACGTTCAGGATAACGCCCATCACAACGCACAATGACCTGTTTTGCCATACTGGCGACATCAGGGCCGAACATAGGATGTAACCCCACAACTGCCCCATGATGGACTTCCAACATTTTTTGTAATGGCTGACGTTTAACCGAGGTTAAATCCGTTAATAACATATTTGGGGTTAAATAAGGTTGCAAGCGTTTAATGGTGTCTAAGGTATTGGCAATCGGTACACAGACAATGACCACATCAGTATTGGCCAAAATGTGCTCCGCACGTTGCCAATCTTGGCGACCTAATATCTCCACGGTATAACCAGATAAACCTAAGAAACGCACAAATAATCCGCCGAGTTTACCATTCCCCCCGACCACCACAATTTTTTTGATGTCAGGGTTAACGGTTTTAAAACCAAAATGATTTTCACTGGTGTAAGACTCCCGCATAAAACGGCGTAACACATCTTCAATTAAATCCGCTGGTACCCCGATTTTTTCCGCCTCTTGACGGCGAGCGGCTAACATATCTGCCTCCCGTTCAGGCACATAAATGGGCAAACCATGTTGATGTTTCACTTCACCGACTTTTTTCACCAACGCCAAACGTTTAGCAAACAGCTTAATCAGTTCGCCATCTACGCTATCAATTTCAGTTCTAATCTCTTTTAATACGTCCATTTTATCTTCCGTCAAGATTCAAGTGCGGTCTATTTTACTTGATTTTTTAAGCCATCTGCAATGTTATGTAATAAGCGTTCGGTGGTGTCCCAATCAATACACGCATCCGTAATTGACACGCCGTATTGCATTTCACTGACGGGCTGTTCTGCGGATTGATTGCCCGCATGAATGTTGCTTTCCAACATCAAACCAATAATCGAACGATTGCCATTAATCAACTGTTGTAACGCATTTTCTGCCACAGCGGGTTGTAAACGATAATCTTTATTGGAATTGGCATGGCTGCAATCGATCATAATGGCGGTTGCTAAGCCCGCTTTTTCTAATGCCTGTTCACATTGTTGGACAAATTCAGCTTGGTAATTCGGGGCTTTGCCACCACGTAAAATCACATGACCATCAGGATTGCCCTCTGTATGCAATAAATTCACCTGTCCTTTTTGGTTAATCCCGATAAAACTATGTTGCATTGCGGCCGCTTTCATGGCATTAATGGCCGTTGCTAAACTGCCGTCTGTGCCATTTTTAAAGCCAACGGGCATGGACAAGCCCGAGGCTAATTCACGGTGCGTTTGTGACTCGGTGGTTCTGGCGCCAATAGCTGACCAACTGAATAAATCCGCCAAGTATTGTGGCGTAATCGGATCCAATGCCTCGGTGGCTAGCGGTAAGCCCATTTCTGCTAAGTCCAGTAATAATTGACGAGCGATATGCAAGCCATTTTCCACATCAAAGGTACCATCAATTTTAGGATCGTTGATCAACCCTTTCCAACCCACGGTGGTACGAGGTTTCTCAAAATAGACTCGCATGACAATATACAGTTGATCTTGCACGTCATCAGCCAATGCTTTTAAGCGTTTCGCATAATCCAATGCGACCACGGGATCATGAATAGAACAAGGACCAATCACCACCAATAAACGGGGATCTTTTTTATGAATAATATTGGAAATATCTTGGCGGTGTTGCTCAATTTGATGACGTAAATGAGGAGATAAAGGCAATTTTTGCTTTAATTCACGTGGGGTAATTAAGACTTTTTCGTCGACGATATGGACGTTATGAATGCTATCTTTGTTCATTTTTATTTCCTTTTGTAAATTTATAATTACACTTAATGTAAAAATAAAATTACACGATAAATAAAAAAATAGCAACCCATTTTTATAAAAAAATAAGGCGTATTTTAGATACGCCTTATTTTAGGATTTATTCAGCTTAAAGTGCGGTCAAATTCTGTAACGTTTTCTCCCCCACTTGTGTCAACATATCCTTACGTTCTTGATCGCTAATCACATATAAATCACCAAATAATTGATGATCAATATCGGTAATCCCACAATAATTAAACAAACCATTGACCAAACACACATCCAATGCTTGTGCAAAGCCTTTGGCTTGATAAGCCTCTACGTTATTGCCGATATTAATAAACTGTTGCATTTTTTTACCTTGCAACAAACCAACCGAACCTTGTTCACTGCTTTGATAAGCAAATCCATGGGTAAACACACGATCTAAATAGCCTTTTAACATGGCGGGAAAACCCATCCACCATACGGGATAAACCAAGGTGATCAAATCCGCTTGTTGAATTAATTTCTGCTCATACAGCACTTCTTCAGGAATAATGCCTTGCCATGCGCCTTGCATTTCTTCTTGCGATAAGACAGGGTTAAAATTCATGGCGTAAAGGTTTCTCACCACCGTATTTGCGCCAAATTGCTCACTGCTTTTCACTACTTCATCCACAAGGGCTTTGGTGAAACTGTTGTTATTGGGGTGAGCAAAAATAATGACATGTTGTTTCATTGATTCACCTTTTGCACGATTAATGTGATGCCTTGTACACTCAGCACTTGAATGCTATCGCCGACGCATAGTTTGTCATGCTGTGCCGATTGAATCCGCCAAGTGGTATCACCAAAATGGCCTCGCCCAATGCCATTGTCATGGATTTCTTGCACAAATCCAACGCTGCCAAGCATGGCATGATCTCGTTGATTTAAGTGACTGCGTTTTTCATCAGACAGATCTTTTTGATGTTGATATTTCCACCAACCTAGACTTAATAACGTGGCCAAAATGGCGTAAATAATGCCTAAACTGGCCAGTGAAAAATCAGGGAAACATTTCATTACGCCCGCCACAGCAATAGCGGCCAGTCCCCACCAAAGGAGGAAAATACCAGGTAGTGCCAACTCTGCAATTAACAAGGCAAAGCCCAGAATTAACCAATGCCACACTGTCCACGTTTCAAACCATTCCATGAATTATCCTTATTTTTTATCGCCCTTTAACAATTCCGCAATGCCGGCTACTGAACCAATCAAATTGCCCGCCTCTAACGGCATTAATACCACTTTGCTGTTGTTTGAACCGCCAATATGTTTTAAGGCCTCGGTGTATTTTTGCGCAATAAAATAATTAATCGCTTTGGTATCGCCGTTGGTAATCGCCTCGGAGACCATTTGGGTCGCTTTGGCCTCGGCCTCCGCCGCACGTTCTCGAGCCTCGGCTTGTAAAATCGCCTCTTGTTTTTCCCCTTCCGCACGTAAAATACGAGATTGTTTTTCCCCCTCGGCACGTAAAATTTGGGCTTGACGTACCCCTTCGGCCTCTAATACTTCCGCCCGTTTATTCCGTTCCGCTTTCATTTGCGCATTCATGGCCTCGCTTAATTCACGTGGCGGACGCACATCTCGAATTTCAATACGAGTGACTTTCACACCCCAAGGATTGGTCGCCTCATCCACGATCGCAAGCAAACGCCCGTTAATGCTATCACGTTGTGACAACATTTCATCCAGTTCCATACTCCCTAACACGGTACGAATATTAGTCATCACCAAATTGACAATCGCCTGTTCTAAATGATTCACTTCATACGCCGCACTACGAGCGTCAATCACTTGCACAAAGCACACCGCATCAATGGACACATTGGCGTTATCTTTGGAAATCACTTCTTGTGATGGAATGTCTAGCACCTGTTCCATCATATTAATTTTACGCCCAACCCGATCCACAAAAGGAATCACAAAGTTCAAACCGGGTGAAAGGGTTCGGGTATAACGCCCAAAACGCTCAATGGTCCAGTGATAACCTTGTGGTACGGTTTTTAAAGTTGAATATAAAATAAACGCAACTAAAGCAATAAACACTATCGTTGCGACAGGTAAGCCATCATAAAAATCCATCTTGTCCTCCTTTATAAACTAAATATCCCCTCTCCCTCTAGGAGAGGGCTAGGGTGAGGGTAAAACAATGCCATTCTACCCTCACCTCCCGAAAATCCTAAGGATTTTCTCCTTCCGCTCCCAAAGGGAGAGGCTATAATAAAATACCATTTTACACCGCAGTTTGTACATATTGATAGCCATTTTCTTTTGGCACAAATTCAAAAATATGTGTAATACATTGCGGGGCATCTTGATCTTGGTGGGATACAAATAATAACTGTGTGCCACTGTGTTTCACGAGCTGATCAATAAAAGATTTCACCAAGCGACGATTTAAGCCATCAAGACCTTGCAAAGGTTCATCCAAAATTAAGACAGGGGGATATTTCACCATGGCACGGGTGATTAACAATAAGCGTTGTTGTCCCCAAGATAGCGAACGAAAGGGCTTTTTCGCCAATAGGGCTAAATTAATGCGTTCCAACCATTGCATGGCTTTCACGCGTAATGCGTCGGGAACACGTTGATACACACCAATGCTGTCAAAAAAACCAGAAATAATCACATCTAATACCGAGCAATTTACCCGATAATCCATGTGCAGTTGACTGCTAATATAGCCCATTTTAGATTTAATTTCCCAAATGGTTTCTCCCGAACCTCGTTGACGTCCAAAGAGACGAACAATGTTGCTGTAAGCTTGCGGATGGTCGCCCGTCAGAATAGACAACAAGGTGGATTTTCCTGCACCGTTCGGCCCTTTGATCCACCAATGTTGTTGCGGTAATACTCGCCACGTTAATTGATCTAAAATGACTTTATCTGCATATTGAATAGTCACCTTTTCTAATTCAAAGTGCGGTGTATTTGGGTCAAGTTTTTGCATGGGTTCGGTACATTCAGGTAAAGGTACATCCATCACATTTTCGGCATATTGTAGCTGTTGGAAAATACTCTGCTGTTCTATTTCGGCCCGCTCTCCCTGTAAAATCACTTCACAATGATCCAATAAGGCAATCTGTTTGGCGGCAGTAGGAATATCATTAAAACGATTGACGATCAGTAACAAACTGGTTTGTTGGGCTAATCTTTCCAGTAAATGTTGCCAATCTTGCACGGATTTTTGATCTAATCCCTCAAAAGGTTCATCTAAAATCAACAAATCAGGCTGTTGCACTAAGGTTTGTGCCAATAATATTTTACGGCTTTCCCCCGTGGAAAGGTGCATAAAAGGACGATCTAATAATGAGGTTATCCCCAATAGTTCGGCATATTGCTGACACAAGGCCTCATTTTTCGTCCCATTAAGAATGGTTTCACGGGCCGTTTTACCAAAATCATCCGGACTGATGCTGTCATTATTGCGTTCACGAAAGGTTTGTTCTAAGATTTTTTGCTGTTTTTCAAAAGAAAATTGCTGAATATGCTGAAAACTATTTTCATATTCTCCACTATAAACCGGTATTTTTCCCTCAATAGCCAGAGAAAATGCCGTTTTACCACTGCCATTACTCCCCACAACTACCCAGAAATCCCCTTGTCGAATTTGAAAGTGCGGTATTTTTAAACGATTTTTTTGTTGTAATAAAAATTCGGCTTGAATAATCTTGACCTGTTTCATTCCGTTTCCTTTTGCGAGTAACAATCCTTAGCCATAATATATCTGACAAACAAGCAAAAGAAAAGGCTAAACCAAAGTTTAGCCTTGCAATCAATCAAAATCTAAAATTATTTTTGATAGTAAGGTGTTGGGCCTTTAGGACCAGCAACTTTACTTGATTCAGATTGTTGTAAAACGGTACCTGACGCTTTGATTTCTACACGACGGTTTGGACGTAAACAATCTTTTAATGCTTGACCATTTTCGCCATCACAAGCCTTAACTTGGTTTGCTTTACCATGACCAGTCGCCACAAAGTTAGCTTGAACGCCTTGTTCAATTAAACGAGCTTTAACACGTTCAGCACGACGTTGAGATAAGTTTAAGTTGTAAGATTCAGAACCTAAACGGTCAGTATAACCGTCAACAGAAACATCTTTCGCACCTGAAGCTTTTAATTGTGAAGCAACGCTATCAACAACTTCTTTACCTTTTACAGTTAATACATCTTTATCGAAATCGAATAAGAAGTCACCGCTTAAGTTGAATGATGAGTTACCATTACAACCATTTGGGTACCAGAAGAAACTTTGTGCATTCATGTTTTTGTCAAATAAGATTTTGTATTGACAAATTTTGTGTTCACCGTTTTCACGATAGTTAAATGCGTAATCCCATTCACGAACACCGTATAAACCTTCAGCAAAATGTGGACGACCTAACAAGTTATATAATTGGTCTTTATTCATGCCACGTTCAACCATACGAACGTTGTCCCAGTTTGGCCATGAACCAAATTGTGAACCATCGTGGTTAAATCTTGATTGATCAATTTCAGGCCATACAAGATTTGCTACGGCTTGTTCTGCTGTCTCACCAGCTGGTTGACCTTCATCAGTAATATTACTTGAGTTTCCACAAGCAGCTAATGTGGTTGCAGCAACTGCTGATAAGAAAAAATGTGATAATTTCATTCGTTTTACCTTAATAAATGTTTCTATAATCCTATATTGAATAGTTATAGTTAAAATCACATAGTTTCAAATGCCGAAAACAATTTCACAACAAACGCAATATATGAACTCAACTATAATTCCCGTGCATAATAATATTAAATAGGCTGAAAGTAAATTAAATTTCGCTTTTTCGACAGACTTTTTTGTAAAGAAAAGTCAATTTTGCTACAAAAATGTCCGTTCATCACGCTTTAACCAACGCAACAAAAGATTATTCGCACTTTCTTCGGTTTGCTTACCAAACTTCTGTAACAAAGATTTCTTCTGTTTATATTGCACGCCAAGTACAGATTTTTCATCCATTGCTTGCAAAATGACATCATCACTGGTGGCAATGTCATCCACTAACCCTAAATCCAAGGCTTGTTGACCAAACCAATGTTCACCCGTGGCAATTTTCGCTACATCTAACTGAGGTCGATGTTGTGCCACAAATTGTTTAAATAATTCATGGGTTTCTTCCAATTCTTGTTGGAATTTTTGTTTACCTTTTTCAGTGTTTTCACCCAAAATAGTCACGGTGCGTTTATATTCGCCCGCCGTCATCACATCCACATCCACATCATGTTTCTTCAATAAACGATGAATATTTGGAATTTGTGCCACCACCCCAACAGAACCAATAATTGCAAAGGGGGCAGAAATAATACGATCTGCCACACAAGCCATCATATAGCCCCCACTGGCTGCCACTTTGTCCACCGATACGGTAAGTTTAATCCCTTTTTGTTTTAAACGAGCAAGCTGTGAAGCCGCTAAACCGTAGCCATGCACTACGCCACCGGGGCTTTCTAAACGTAATAACACTTCATCTTTTGCAGGATCGGCCACTTGCAAAATGGCACTAATTTCTTCACGTAATGCAGTGGTTTCAGATGCCTGAATATCGCCTTTAAAATTCAACACATACAAAGTCGGTTTCGCCTCTTGTTCGACAACTTCACCTTTTTTACGTTTGGCTTTCAAGGCTTTCGCTTTGGCTTTTTCCGCCTTTTTCTCGGCTTTTTCTTGCTCTTTTAATTCATCTTCCGTTAAATGAAAATCACGCAATTTTTTGCTGTTATCCTCATATTGTTCCGATAAATCAGTAATCTCCAATTCCCCATGGGAATGAGCCGATTTCTCTTTTAACGCCATAATCACGGCGACAATCCCCGCAATCACTAATAAAATGGTTAAAATTTCTAAAATAAAAATCCCATAACCAATTGCAATTTCAGACCACATTTCTGTTGTTTCTCCTATAAAAATACCTAAAAATACACCGCACTAGGGCGTGTCCCTATTTCATAAAGCGATGGATTTTGGAGGGAAAAAGCACATATTCAAGGCAAAAATTGCAGCCATAGTGGTGCTATGGCGAGAATTTTTAACGCAGAATAAGCGCTTTTTACCCCAAAAGACACGATTTTATGAAATAGGGATACGCCCTAACTACGCAACCCAATACCACGACGAATTAAATAATACGCTATGCCGTATAACACGGAAATAAACAAAATCAACACCGTAAAAGTATAAACCAACGGCACATCACTAATGCCTAAAAAACCATAACGAAACCCATTGATCATATACACAATCGGATTGAGTTTCGATACCCCTTGCCAAAATGGCGGTAACAGGGAAATCGAATAAAATACTCCCCCTAAATAGGTTAGCGGTGTCAACACAAAGGTCGGAATAATACTGATATCATCAAAAGATTGGGCAAAAACCGCATTTATCAATCCCCCTAAGGAAAAAGTTGCGGTAGTAAATAACAAGGTCAACGCAATCACGCCCCAAGAATGAATATCAAAGGACACAAAAAATAACGATACCATGGTGACTAATATCCCCACCAACAACCCACGAGCCATACCGCCGGCCATATAGCCTAAAATAATAATATGGGACGACACAGGGGAAATCAGTAATTCTTCCACATTACGTGCAAATTTGGTGCTATAAAAAGATGAAGCCACATTGGCAAAAGAATTGGTTAAAGATGACATCATAATCAAACCGGGGACAATAAATTGCATATAACTAAAACCGCCCATTTCGCCGATTCGGCTACCAATTAACTGCCCGAAAATCACAAAATATAAGGTCATGGTAATCACTGGAGGCACCAATGTTTGTACCCAAATTCGCATAAAACGGCGAATTTCTTTGCGTAGAATGGTATAAAATGCGACCCACATTAATTGCATGTTATTTCTCCTCTGTCACGGGTTTATTTAACGCCATTCGGACAAATAATTCTTCTAAACGGTTAGTTTTATTTCGCATACTGAGTACCTGTACTTGTTGCTCTGCCAGTTGAATAAACAGGGAATTTAGCCCTTGCTCTCGGTGAACTTCGACTTCAATAGAACATTGTTCTAAGGCGGTTATTTTGTAATCTTTAATTTGTGACAACGTCGCATTTTTATCCAAATCCAGAATAAAGGTTTCTATTTCCAATTTAGCCAGCAGATCTTTCATCGCCATATTTTGCACTAATCGCCCTTGCTGAATAATCCCAATATGGCGACATAACATTTCCGCTTCTTCTAAATAATGGGTGGTTAAAATAATGGTGGTACCTTGCTGATTAATTTCCGCCAAAAACGTCCACAAACTACGGCGTAATTCAATATCCACGCCGGCAGTTGGTTCATCTAAAATCAATAATTTAGGTTGGTGCATTAAAGCCCGTGCGATCATCAAACGGCGTTTCATGCCCCCTGATAATCTTCTCGCTTGCTGATGGCGTTTATCCCATAAATCTAATCGCTTTAACCAAGTTTCAGCACGTTGTAAGGCATCTGCACGAGTAATGCCATAATAACCGGCTTGATTAATTAAAATATCGATCACGTTTTCAAACTGGTTAAAATTAAATTCCTGTGGCACTAAACCGATACATTGCTTGACTAAATTCAACTGTTGATCTAAATCATAGCCAAACACCTTGACCGTGCCACTGGTTTTATTCACCAACGAGCTAATAATGCCGATAGTCGTCGATTTCCCTGCCCCATTATGTCCCAACAACGCATAAAAATCACCGCGTTCTACGGTTAAGTCAATCCCCTGTAACGCTTTGACACCATTTTTATACGACTTCGTTAAGCCTTTTATTTCTAATGCAAACATTTGCGTTTACCTTTTTTGTTATTCTTCTTATTTCAAGCCGACTATGATAACGTTTTTTACAAAATCAAGCAAAAAACACCGCACTTTTTCCGCCCTATTTTCGGGTTATTCAAGAAAAAATAATAATTCCCCTTGACAAAATTCTTTTGTACTAGTTTAATAGTACAAAAGAATTTTAATAAGGATATTTTATGTTTCAACCTTATATTCAGGTATTGAATAAACAAGTAGATTATCATCTTGATCTCACCCAAGTGCTAACCACCCTTTGTCCACCCAATACGAATAGTTTACTGCTCGAAAGTGCGGAGATTTCGAGCAAAAATAGTTTAAAAAGTTTGTTACTGATCAATGCGGCAGTAAAAATTTCTTGCACAGGACAAATTGTCACATTTAAAGCATTAACGGATAATGGAAACACCGTTTTAATTCACCTTGAAGAAAAGTTACAGGGTTTAGCTACACTCACGAAACTTAATCAAACTACCCTGCAAGCAGAATTTGCGGCACTCGATCAAAATCTTGATGAAGACAGTAAATTACAATCTGCCACCGTGTTTGACGGACTTCGTCAAATTGCTACGCTGTATTCTCATAGTCAAACACCCATTTTTTTAGGCGGATTATTTGCCTATGATTTAGTGGCAAATTTTATTCCAATGGACGGTATTCAGTTACAAGATGATGGTTTAACCTGCCCCGATTATGTCTTTTATCTAGCAGAAAATTTACTGCGTTTTGATCACCCAACTCAACAGGCGACATTACAAACTTTCTGTTTTAATTCCAAAGCATTAGTGGATTTGCAACAAAGTGCGGTGAAAATTTCGCAAGATTTACAGAATTTGAAACCGTTACCCGCCATTCAAAAAGCGGATACGCAGGTACAAATTAATCACGATGATGACAAATTTAAACAAATTATCACCGCACTTAAACGTCATATTTATGACGGTGATGTATTCCAAATCGTGCCATCTCGCCGTTTTTCGTTGCCTTGTCCCAATACGCTTGCAACCTATCGTCAGTTAAAATTGAACAATCCAAGCCCCTATATGTTCTTTATGCAAGATGATGAATTTACTCTATTCGGAGCATCACCTGAAAGTGCATTAAAATATTCGGCGGAAAATCGCCAGTTGGAAATTTACCCGATTGCAGGATCTCGCCCACGGGGATTTGATGCCAATGGTCAGATCGATCCTGAACTTGATGCTCGTTTAGAATTAGAAATGCGATTAGATCATAAAGAATTAGCCGAACATTTGATGTTGGTAGATTTAGCTCGTAACGATATTGCTCGAGTCTGCGAAAGCGGTACACGTCAAGTGTGTGATTTAATGCAGGTCGATCGCTATTCACATATTATGCACTTGGTTTCTCGTGTAGTGGGTAAACTTCGCCCTGAATTAGATGCCTTACACGCTTATCAAGCCTGTATGAATATGGGAACGCTAACAGGTGCACCGAAAATTAAAGCCATGCAGTTAATTTATCAATTTGAGCAAGAAAAACGCCATAGCTACGGAGGTGCAGTGGGCTATTTAGGTTCAGACGGTAATTTCGACACTTGCATTGTGATTCGTTCCGCCTTTGTACAAAATGGCATAGCACACGTGCAAGCAGGTTGTGGCGAAGTGTTGGATTCCGATCCACAAATGGAAGCGGACGAAACTCGTCATAAAGCTCGTGCGGTGTTAAATACCATTATTCAAACTAACCAACTCGCATAAGGAACAAATTATGGCAACTATCGTATTTTTAGACAATTTTGATTCCTTTACTTACAATCTGGTGGATCAATTCCGCACGCTGGGGCATAACGTAAAAGTCTATCGCAACGACTGCGATCTGGATTTTTTAACCAAAATCTGCCTTGAACCTGACAGTATTTTGGCACTCTCTCCCGGACCTGGTACACCTGCTCAAGCTGGCAATATGCTTGCCTTAATTGAGAAAGTCAAAAATCAAGTGCCGATTATTGGGATTTGTTTGGGACATCAAGCCTTAATTGAATCTTTCGGCGGCAAGGTGGTTCATGCAGGCGAAGTGTTACACGGCAAAGTGTCAAAAATCAACCATGATGAACAAGCCATGTTTAAGGATTTACCTAATCCGATGCCCGTGGCTCGCTATCATTCCCTAATGGGAACCGAATTACCCGATGAATTAATCGTCAATGCAGAATATCACCATATTATTATGGCAATTCGTCACCGCACCTTGCCAATTTGTGCCTTTCAATTTCACCCTGAAAGTATTTTAACTGTTCAAGGTGGAAAATTATTAGAAAATTCAATTCGTTGGTTAGTTAACCGATAAGAGGAAATTATGATTATTGTTTATGGTTTAAAACACACGCTTGCACCACGAAAACAGCAGATTATGCAGGCAATTTACGATTGCTTAAATATGCAACTGGATATTCCCCCACGTAAACATACTTTACGTTTTATCGGCTTAGAACGAGAAGATTTTTTCTGTCCCGAGGGGCGAACAGACGATTTTATTGTGGTTGAAATTAATCTAATGCAAGGGCGTTCCGAAGATACCAAAAAACGGCTAATAAAAATGCTGTTCTGTGAATTGGAACAACGGGCGGATATTAATGCCATTGATGTGGAAATCACCATTAAAGAACAACCGCCACATTGCTGGGGTTTCCGTGGTATGACAGGCGATGAAGCCAACGACTTAGCTTACAGTATTTATCGTTAAGGAAAGTATTATGCAAACTGAACAACTATTATCCCAACTCTTTGAAAAACAACCATTAAGCCAAAAACAAGCAGAACAACTATTTAACGCTGTTATGCACGGCGAATTAGCCAATGAACAATTAGCAGGGGCATTAATTGCTTTAAAATTACGTGGTGAAACACCAGAAGAAATCAGTGGTGCGGTCAATGCTGTGGTGGCAAATGCTCAACATTTCCCTACCCCACATTATGATTTTGCCGATATTGTCGGAACAGGTGGAGATGGTGCCAACACCATTAATATTTCCACTGCCTCTGCCATTGTGGCTGCCAGTCTTGGCTTTAAAGTCGCCAAACACGGCAATCGTAGTGTATCGAGCAAAACAGGGGCGAGTGATGTACTGAGTGCATTAGGGGTAAATATTGCGATGAATGCCAAAACTGCTCGTCAAGCCTTAGATGAAACCAATATCTGCTTTTTATGGGCACAACAATATCATCAAGGTTTTAAATATGCCGCCCCAGTTCGCCAAGCCTTGAAAACTCGCACATTGTTTAACATTCTTGGTCCACTATGCAACCCTGCTCGCCCAACGCATCAATTATTAGGGGTGTATTCGCCAGATTTAATTCAACCTTATGCGGAAACGGTAGTCCGTTTAGGCGGTAAAAATACCATTGTGGTACATGGTTCTGGTTTAGATGAAGTGGCGATTCACGGCAAAACCGATGTGGCAGAAATACGTCACGGCGAGATTACTTATTACAGCGTAACCCCTTATGATTTCGGTTTTGAACCACAACCACTAGAAAGCCTACGTGGGGGTGAACCCGCAGAAAATGCACAATTTCTCACCGCACTTTTACAAGGCAAAGGCAAAGCCGAACACGTTCAAGCCGTGGCAATGAACGTAGCCATGTTAATGAAAGTGTTTGGTCATCAAGATTTGAAACAAAATGCAGAACAAGTCCTTGGTGTGATAGCAAGCGGTAAACCTTATCAAACTTTGCTACAATTAACCCAGTATTAACATATAAACATTGTAGGGGCGTATTGCATACGCCCAAAAATCCTACATAAATCATGAATAATGATAAAATTGAGCGTTAGGGCGTATGCAATACGCCCCTACAACTGTCAAAATAATCCAGAAAAAAAATATGAACATCAACAAAAACGCCCCCACCATTTTACAAAAAATCGTACTCGATAAATTAGATTGGGTAAAACAGAAAAAAACCGAATTTCCGCTAAGCGAATTTCAACAAAAGATCACAAATTCTGACCGCAGTTTTTATCAGGCTCTAATGTCATCAAAGACACAAGGCAATCATCAACAACCTGCTTTTATTTTAGAATGTAAAAAAGCCTCGCCGTCTAAAGGCTTAATTCGTGCCGAATTTAATTTGGCAGAGATTGCCAATGTGTATAAACATTATGCGACTGCTGTTTCTGTACTGACTGATGAAAAATATTTCCAAGGCGATTTTGCTTATATTCAGCAAGTGCGAAATATCGTCAGCCAGCCCGTGTTATGCAAAGATTTTATGGTCGATGAATATCAAGTTTATCTCGCCCGATTCCATCAAGCAGATGCGATTTTATTGATGCTTTCCGTGGTAGATGATGAAACCTACCAAAAATTATCTCACCTTGCTCATCAGCTTGGCATGGGTGTATTAACCGAAACCAGCAATGAAGCGGAATTTGAACGAGCTTTGAGCTTAGGGGCAAAAATTATCGGGGTAAATAACCGTAATTTGCACGATCTCACGGTGGATTTAAATCGGGTGAAATATTTGGTAGAAAAATATCAACATCATATTCCAGCCGATACCCGAATTATCAGTGAATCAGGAATTTACACGCACGCTCAAGTGCAACAGCTAAAATCTGTGTCACACGGCTTTTTGATTGGCAGCAGTTTAATGGGAAGTCACGATTTAAATAACGCCGTACGTTCGGTGATTTTCGGCGAAAATAAAGTCTGCGGTTTAACCCGTCCGCAAGATGTGCAAGCAGTTTACAGCCAAGGTGCCTTATACGGCGGTTTAATCTTTGCGGAAAAATCCCCTCGTCAAGTCAGTCTTAGACAAGCACAAGAATTAGTCACCACTGCCCCACTGCGTTTTGTCGGTGTTTTTCAGAATCAAGAAATTGATTTTATCGTAAAAATTGCCAGCCAACTGCAACTTTTTGCAGTGCAATTACACGGTTCAGAAAATGCCGAATTTATCACCGCACTTCGTCAACAATTACCTGAAAATATTCAAATCTGGCAAGCGGTTTCGGTGGATATTGAAAAACAAACTGCGGTGCAAATTGATGAAATTCCAGAGATCAATCGCTATGTTCTTGATAGTAAACTTGGCAATCAACAAGGCGGTACAGGCAAGCCCTTTGACTGGTCAAAAATTCCTGCGGAATTGAAAAATCGTATTATGCTAGCAGGTGGAATTAGTCCAGAAAATATCGATCTTGCCTTACAACAAGGCTGTTTAGGGCTAGATTTAAATTCAGGCGTGGAAAGTGCCAAAGGCATAAAAAGTGCGGAGAAATTGACCGCAGTTTTTGAGAAAATTCATCAATATTAACCTATAAAAACGCCCCAATACGCTCTACGCATTGGGGCTATGTGTATCATTTTAACAACTTATTTTTCAGTTTCGTTGGCACTATTATTCACAATATGCAAATCCATTTGATCATAAGGAATGGAAATGCCCGCCTCGTCATAAGCCACTTTCACGTCCTCTAACATGGCCCAATAGACTTTCCAATAATCTGAATTTTTCACCCAACCACGTGCAATTAATTGTACACTGCTCGCCTCTAAGGAACCCACTGCAATCACTGGCTCAGGAGTTTTTAACACCATGTCATTTTTCGCAAAAATGGCAGCCACAATGTCTTTCGCTTGTTTAATATTCGACTCATAAGAAATATCAAAAGTTAAATCCACACGACGAGTCTCATTCAAGGAATAGTTAGTAATGCTATCGGCAAACACTTTGCCGTTTGGCACTAATACGGTTTTATTGTCACCTGTTCTAAGCTCCAACATTAATAAGCCCATTTGATGAACCGTTCCCGTGGTGCCAGACGTTTCAATAAAATCACCTTTATTAAAAGGTTTGAAGATCAGCAACATCACGCCCGCTGCAAAATTCTGCAAGGAATTTTGTAAGGATAAACCAATGGCTAAACCCGCCGCACCAATTAATGCCACTAGCGAGCTAGTATTAATGCCTAACTGGGAAAGTGAGGCAATCACCGTGATTAAAAGCAATAAGAAATAACTGATGGAACGCACAAAACTTTGTAACATTTCATCTTTGGTCGAGGCTAAGGCGGCTCGTCCTAATAAATTACTCACCACTCGAGTGATGATTTTCCCCACATAAAAGATGACAATCGCCAATAAAATTTTGGTACCATAAGGAATAATCCAGTCGTTTAATAAAGTGCCTAAATCCATATTCGACACTTCTTTCAGAATTTTTCCTGTTTCACCAATCACATCTAACTGTGCGGTTTCCGTTGCATTTTCTGCAGCCATTTTTGTTTCCTCTTTTGATTAAAATAAATTGTGACAAACCTACGTTACAAATCTACGTTACAAGCCCACGGCGGCTTTAATTCTGTCCGCAAACATCCCCACACTCAAAGCATAATAATTAGATCGGTTCCAATCTAAAATCGTGCGGAAATTATTCGATACTAAGAATGCTCGTCCCACTTGCTTATCGGGTTGCACTAACCACAAATTCGCTGAAGATAAGGCATTCAGTTTTTGCGCCTCTGCGCTGTTTTTTAGCATAATACCTCGGGCTTGCCAATCTTTCAGCGAGCGTGCTTTACCTTTTTCTGTTCCCGATAAGGCTAAATCAACCGGTTGAGTAAGCTGTACTTCCACGCCCCATGGTAAACGGTGATCCCACCCTACGGTGTGCAAATAGTTGGCAATAGAGGCAAACACATCATATTCATTTTTCCAAATATCTTTACGCCCATCGCTGTCACCGTCTGCGGCATAGTTTAAATAAGAGGTCGGCATAAATTGGGTTTGTCCCATTGCACCAGCCCATGAACCTAGCATTTGAGTTCGATTTAAATAGCCTTGATCAAGCATTTTCATGGCATTAATAAATTCTTGGCTAAATAATTTTTCACGACGGCCATCAAACGCTAAGGTCGCTAATACGGAAAGCACATCAAAATTACCTTGATAATAACCAAAACTGCTTTCCATACCCCATAAGGCTAAAATAAATTCTTGCTGTACGCCATATTTTTGGCTCGCTTTTTGCAGGGATGTACGCACATCCCAATAATTATTTTCGGCTTTATTTACTTTGGCTTGCGTAAGGTGTTTGTTAATATAATTTGTCGCTCCATTTGGATTCGGTGGAGCGGGTGGCTGATTTTTACGACGTGCCGCATTGCCTGCTTGTTTTTGATCTAAACGCACCGCACTTTCAATATAACGAATATTATTTTGTGCATTTAAGGTTTTCGCAGATACGCCTTGTCCTGCTGCTTTTTGTTTTAAAAATTGCACGTAATCATTAAAGTTATTTAGGGTACGAGCCTTACTATAGGTGGCATTGCTCCCCAATGCGTTGATCGAATTAGTTGTCTGATTTGATGATGAAGAACAACCAGCTAAAATTAAACTCGCACAAAGTGCGGTGATTTTTAATAATGTTTTCATTTACTTCCCTATTTTCGAATAAATTTATATAAAATTTCTAAACATGCTTTGGGCAATAAGCGTGGTAGCATACGAGATAAAAAGATCGCAAAACCTGATACTGGATCTTGTAATTTCACTTGCGATTTTAATTGATAAAGTTGCCATTCAAATTTGGCTTGCTCAATGCCACGTCGGCGACCCACCATGCCATTCCCTACCCTTGCATAAACCAGTACATCAGGCAAATTGGCGACATTTGTCGGATGGTGAGCGACTAAGTTAATCCACAAATAATAATCTTCTTGCAATCCTTGATAGCCGCCTGCTTTTAATACGGCTTGGCGTTGGTAAGCCACGGTCATGTGATTAAATGGGCAGCGTTTTTTGGTAAATGTCACAATATCGGAGGCTGTGGTCGGCACTTTTCGATAGCTTACAATATCTTCAATGTTTGCACCGAATTCAGCAATTTGACCACCTAAAATCACCACTTCAGGATGTTGTTCAATAAAAGCCACTTGTTTTTCAAAACGGTCAGGATAGCAAATATCGTCCGTATCCATGCGGAAAATCCAATCATGACTGGCCGCTTGAATCCCTTGATTTAAGGCTTTACCTAACCCAACATTTTGGGCTAAGGGGAGCAATTTAAGCGGTAAAATGGCGGTAAATTCATCAATCACCGCTTGTAATGCTGGCGTAATGGCACCGTCTAACACTAACAGAATTTCATCCGCCGGACGTGTTTGCGTCACTAAACTTTGTAAACATGCCCGTAAATATTCGGGTTTTTCCTTAATATATAAGGACATTAATACTGAAAATTTCATTGATTGTTCCGTTTAAATATAGCGTTTTAAATTTATCGCTAATTGAGGCGATATTGTACTGATAATCGCAATCATCAAATGTTTCACGTTATGGCTTAAACCAAAGATTTTAAAATAATAATAACCGGCTTTACGAGATAAATTCATGGCATGTGGATAAGACAACATATATAGCGAATTGATCGCAAAATTTTTCGCTTGCTGTTCGGTTTTGACATATTGTCGTCCGATAATCTCAATGGCTTTCTCGGTATTGACTGTATTCGTCGATACACTGGATCTTTGCGTATGAAATTGACAAATACTTAACGGCAGATCAACATACTTCGGACGAAAATCTGCTGAACTTACGGCTTTTAATACAAAATCATAATCTTCCAATGATTTCAATTCAGTCGATAATCCGCCTAACTGCCAAAAGAATGTTTTCTTGATGGCGATCATCGGCATGCCACCTATTTTATTGGCCAATAAAATCTTCTCTAATGAAATTTCATTGTCTTTTATTGGTTGAGTGATGTAGCTAAATTTCTCATTTACCATTTCACATTTGGCAGGATGATAAATAAAGTTCAGCGTTGGATTTTGCTCAATGGTTTCGGCAATAATTTGACATTTTCGCTCATCAAAACGATCATCATCGTCTAAAAATAATAACCACTCGCCTGTTGCCATTTTGGCACCATTATTACGACTTTGAGCGGGTCCAACATTTTGTTCATTACGAATAAGTTTAACCTCAAAGCTAAAAGTGCGGTCAATTTTTAACGGATTTGGCGAACAATCATCAACCACAATGACATCAAAATTCTTTGCGGTTTGTTGTTCTAAACTCACCAATAAACTATTGACTTCCAGATTACGATTATAGGAAGGTATGATAATACTAAACATGATTTTTTCTCACAATTTGTTTACCCTGCCCACCAAACAACGAAATAAACATTAAAAAGATAAACATAATCCCAGGGTAAGCGTAGGTATCGGCTTTGACATTTAATAAACTCAACAATAACAAGCTAGATAAAATAAATTTCCAACTACCATTAAACCAGTTATCCGCAATCCGTTTCACAAAATAACCTGTCACCACAAAACAAACCGCAATATAACCGATACCACCATATAATGCCTGACGAATAAAGCCAGAGTCCGATCCGCCGTAATAACCTTTGCCGTTCAGATTATAATATAAGCCGTCACCTATCATCAGTTGTTTTAAACTTGGCATAAATAAATGTTTTTGCATTAGGGTATCCGTGGAAGAAGATAACCCAGTAGAAATACCAATAAATTTAGACGCTGGACGATCTGTCCCATAAATCAAATTAATCAAGGGTTCTAAAGCATGTTCAATATAAAGGCTTGATTGATAATTTATGGCTAAAACAAAAATTAATACACCAAACAATATTATCGGCAAAATATAATCTCGTTTAAAATAAAGGACTAAGCTGAAAACGGAGAGTAATAAAAATGTTCTGCCTGAAATCAATCCGATACATAACATTAAAAACACATAAATCCCTTGCAATTTAGCGTGCTTCTCGGCATAAGCTAATAAAAAATGCAAAAGCATTAAATAAAAGGCACTTAATTGGAAAAAGGCGGATGATGTTATGTTGTATAAACGATATTCCTGCTCCGATCCTGTAAACTGCGGTAAAATGGCACTGGCATTTGTACCTAATGCAATGCTGACTAAAAACGGAATACCCGTTAATGCTAAAACACCCATAATAGACTGTGCCACTATTCCTATTTTAATATCTCGAATAAATAGGCTTTTTTCTTGTTGCAGATAAAATAAATTATAAATTGCAATCCCCAATATAAATATCACCAACAGTTTAATATACATACTCAGTACACCAAACTCTGCTGTACCATTAATCAAAATCGGGATCACGGAAACAAGCACTAAAGCAGCACAAACGAATAAACTGTCTGCTGGAATAATCACTTGATTAATTTGTTTTTTATACCATTTATAAGCCAACCATAACACTGCAATAACACCAGCGACTAGACTCATTCGGATAAAATGAAAAGCCCAAGGATCATAAAGATAAAATAAATTAAATAATGCTGACATTATAAATTTCTCTTAATCGCTAATAGCTTTTTGGCTGGAAATTTCAGCCATTTTTGCCACCAACTATGTTTTAAGGCGGCACGTAAATCGGCTAAATTACTGGCTAATTTGGGGTTTTCAATCACCATTAACGGACGAATCACGATAATATCTAAGCCTAATTGTTTCTCAAACCAAATAAAATCATCTGCCAACCAAAAGATTTTTTGCTGTTGTTCAATGTAATCTAAGAACTTTTGACAAGCCGATTTTTTTATTAAATAAGCCACCGTGCCTGCAAAATAATTTTTATAAGGATAAGCATAACGATAACCCGTTGTCGCTATCTTCTTTTGCAGAAAACGAAATGTGGTTGGATAATTAATCTTCAACTCAATATCATCAAAGGTTGGGATTTTTGATTGTCCGACTAGAATAATATCGGCGGTGAAGTTTTCAGTTAAAAGTGCGGTCAAATTTTGCTGAAAATTTTCTGCCAACAACGCATCATCTTCACAGACTAAAGCATAGTCATTTGCTTGAACAGTCTCATCATCTACAATTTTTTGATAAATCGCTAAATGGCTTAAAGTACAACCAATTTCACCTTTAGTCACTTCTCGTCCGTAGGCTTGTTTAAACCCATTAAAATCAAAACGGCTTTCTAATTCTGATGGTGACAAATTCATGGTATTAATGGCATTAAATACGTTAAAATCTGCTGTATCTGGTTGAGAGAAAAATAATTCCCTACGCTGTATGTCTTTTTCTAAAGAAATTAAAAATTTTCGCATTTTACACCGCACTTTATTGTTCAGTTGTGTTAGTCACCAACATATCGGTGATCGGATATTTAAAATAATAAATTAACGAAATCAATAAACGAGTTAAACTGGCTCCAATAAGGGCATAAGCCAAACCATATAATTGAAGATCACGTAATAAATAAAATAAAACCACAAATACCACAATAGCAATTAATTGTCGCACAAACAATAAAATCTGTTTGCCAAATAGCAACATATTTTGTGATAGCACCCAAGATAGACCAGCAATAATCGCATTCACAATAAACCAAATTAACACCGGTGCGACTTCAATATATTTAGCACTGAAGAAAAACGCAATCACTGGCTTGGCTAACAACGGCACCAGAATTAATGCTCCAACGCTAATTAACGCAATCACGACTAACACGGATTTAATTCGATTTAATTTATTTAATAAGCCCGAATAATAATAATCCGCCAACATATTAATAAATTTGGTCATTAAGCTATCAAAAGCAATACACACCGTGTAAAGACCTAACGTATAATGGCCAAGAAAATACACCACCAAAAATTTATCTAAACTGGCAGTGGTCGCCCCAAAGGTTTGCAATACATTTTGCTTAAACCAAGTGGTGAAGAAAAATTTGCGATCAATGGAAACCACTTGATTACGTTGGGTAAAATCTTTATCAATTTGATATAAATAAATAAGACAAAAAATAGCCTGAATAGTGCTGTATAAGGTTAATAAATACAGGGCAATTTGGAGTGGTTGCTCCTGAAATAACAGATAAGTCACGCCATACACCAACACCAACAAAATCGGTTGTTGTAAGGTTAAACGACGATAAACGATCATCTTAGGATCAATTTTACTTTTTTCCAGCGTAACGGTTAACACGGCGGTTAATAGTACATTCAACATAAATAAGCCGTAATAATCCGTCACATTAAAGAAAAACACGGCGATACTTGCGACCAATACAGCTAAGGCTAAAAATAACAGAAAATAACCTTTCCAATGTGTATATTGGTTATTCCGCATACTCAAAGCAAACGCAAAACCAACTCCCCCAGTGGCAAACGTAGTCACATAAGAAACCGAAGTCACAAACAACTGATGTATTCCCCGAGCTTGTACCGATAACAAGCGAGCTAAGATAAAAGAGCTAACCAAGGTCAACCCCATACTGAATACCGTTACCGCAATGAGTTTAATAAAATGATTATTTTTCATAGAGCGTTGTGTAATCTATGTCTTTTGTCCATTGCTGATAATAACCTGAATTTTTACCATAGGAATTATCACACACTTGATTTGGAATACCCAATAAACAAGAAAAAATATGTCCATGTAATCGGCTGGTAATCACATTATCATAGCTTAAAAAAATCCTTTGACAGCGTTCGATCACGTTTAACGCATGTTGATACCACAGATCGTTAATTTTATTTTTCATAAACGCTAAATGAAATTTATTGGCGATTTTGGAAAAACGACTACACCATAATTCAAATTTCAAATCACTTGGTAATAAAATATCTTCCCAATCTTTCACGTTATCTAGGTTAGCTAATTGAGCTTGAATTTCTGTTTCAATATAGCTTTTTTCAATATCTTTGCGTAAAAAATAGAGTGTTTTTTGCACCGCACTTTGGTGCAAACTGCGGTCTTTTTGTAGCAAGTTTCCGTAAAGCTGATGAGCCATATCAGGCGACAAATAACTATTCTTCGAAAAATGGCTTTGCATTAATTGAAAGGTTTTACTATCACGTGCAAATAAATGCAGATCAGAATGAGAGGAAAATAATTCTGCGGCTGCCAACATGGCTTTTTGATTGGAAAAATGAGCGGTTTGTGGCAATAAAATGATCCGATTATGCGGAAATTCACGCACAATTTCTTCCCGCATTTGTTGAATGAGCGGATACAGATCACCAAAGTTTCCGCCACCATGACACAAAATCGTGGTATTCGGTTGAATATATTTTTTGACTTCATGAATATCAAAAGCCTGCAATGAGCGTCTTAAACGAATCTTGATGTGATAATCTTTGAAAAATTGTTCCGTGCCAGCATAGATTAATAAATCCCCGACATTTAAATGTAACGGATAATCAAAATACAGCACGTCATTTTTATCTATGATTAAGCTGTTAATTTGTTGTAATTTTTGTTTTAATGATTGTAAGATTTCATTCATTCGTCAATCAGGTTCCACAGCGAAAAGTCAGTTCACAAACGCATATCATAGCATTTTTCACACTGTTTGACAGCGTTTTAATGTGGGGAATTTCCCTGTGGCTAGATCGGAGAAGATGCGGAGCATCGTTACCATGCTTAACCCTGCACGTGAGTGCAGGGTATCTCACTTGCCCAACGCCCCAAAATCCCGTAAAATCCCCCTAAAAACCACCGCACTACAAGGTTCGCACAATGTCCTATTACGCTGATTCACCACTTAACACCTTAAAACACCGTTTTCATCTGTTGCCGGAATACGAAAAAATGTCTTTTGTGCGGTTTGCCAAAATCACCTTGGCGAAACCTAGCCCGAAAACCGTGACGACTTGTCCCCATTGTCAATCAGACCATTTTGTCAAAAATGGCTTTAAATATTGTGCGGATGACAGCGGCACGAAAACCCAGCGTTATTTGTGTCGGGGTTGTGGCAAGTCGTTTGTGGAAAATTCAGGGACGATTTTGTATGGCAGTAAACGGGATTTATCCACGTGGAAAGAATATATCCATTGTTTGATTAAAAAAGAAAGCTTGCGAGACGCCGCAGCGATTTGTGGCATTAGTCTCGCCACGTCGTTTGCGTGGCGGCATAAAATTCTCGACACCTTGCAATACATGATGGAAGATATCACCCTAGACGGCGTTGTGCAAGCGGATGAAACCTTTTTCAACATCTCACGCAAAGGTGCGCATCGGGCCTGTTTTCCCGAAGATGACAAAGATTATGGCGATCCGCTTAAGGTTTATGAAGAAACGGATGAAGATCTCGCCAAACAACAAGCAGAACGTGCCATCCTCAAAGCTGCTCAACAAGAGACGCAGAGAAAACGAGGGATCTCGGACCAAAAAGTGGCCGTAGTTTGTGCGGTGAGTTTAAACCGCTCCATTGCCAAAGCCGCCAATACAGGGCGAACCAGCTACCAACAATTAAAAAGCGTGTTAGACGGCAAAATCAAACCCAATTCGATTTTAGTCAGCGATTCGGCAGCGATTTACAAAAAATTTGCCAAAGAAAACAACCTAGAACACCACGCCATTCCGAGAGGCAAACATAAACAAGACGGTTATCATTTAGCTTATCTGGGTAGCTATCACGCCAAATTAAAAAATATGATTGAAAATCGGTTTAAATGTGTCGCCACCAAATATTTAAATAACTATTTGGCATATCACAATTTTATTGCTAGCGGTGCGAAAACGAATGCGGAAAAAGAAACCCTGTTATTAGATTTTATCCGCAACACGCCGTGCGTGTCCAAAGTACGAGATTTCGCCAAACGCCCCGCCTTTCCGTTTCCGATGGAAGACGATCCCGAAATCCTGAAAAAAGAGCAAGAAATAAAGGCGAAAGCCGCAGAAAAACGCAAACATACCATTGCCGTTCGTAAGGAATGGAAAGAGCGAGCGAAGAAATATACGTCATCGTAAATTTTTTCCACTCTTACATTAACTCCCAAAGAAAAAGGACACCTTTTACAGTGTCCTTCCCTTTACGACCTAAGCCGAAATTTAGCGCTCTAAGGCGATTGGGTTTATTATAAGATCGGTTTCATCATTTTTCAACAATATTTTTGCATTTAATGCGATTATGACGTGTTTTTGAATATCCGCTACGATGTTTTTAGGCAAATGCAGGCTTAATTTTTCTGCTCCATTGATGATGTAATAAAGCCTTTTAGTGCTAATCGTGGTAATCCGTTCACATAACGCCCAACGTTCTCTTTTATCATAAAAGTCCGTGATCTGAAATAATTCAGGATCTAGGGGAACGTGATATTTCATCAAATAATTTCGATTACTTTCATTTGACGAAATCGGCACAACTAACGCACTTTTACCATCAATATTGCCATTTAAAACCGCAACGATCCGTTTTTTACGCATTTCAGGCGGTATATGCCCATCACAATGTTCAGTTTCTGACCATTGACCGAAATCACATTCTAAAATTTCGCCCACTTTAGGACGATGTTTAATTGCCATTGTTATTATACCTAAATTTCAAATTAGTTGTATTTTAACACATTTGTTTTTTTATACAATGTATTTACTGCAATTTTCACCCCAACAGTTTATCACTTCACCTATTCAACTTGTATATTTTTCAATCACAACTTGTGCAAAAAAAAAACAATGATAGAATGCGAGCAAATTTTGTAAGTATAACTTCAAAATGAAATAAATCATTACCGACAAACGTATTAATAAAGGTGAAATTATGAATAATGTATGTACATCGTTTCCTTGGTCAACAGTCGAAATAGCCGCTTGGGTTGTAACAACGCTCATAGCTATTGTCCCTATCTGTTTAACAAGATATACAAATAACTTAAATACTAGAAGGGATCTCTCAAACGAATTAAAAGACTACCTAAATCAATTAGATAAATTAGAGAATGATCTAATTGATTATGTAAAACTAACCCAAAACACCTTAGAAGATATATTATTTAAAGATGAACAAAACTCTAATAATTCAATTCAAAATATCGCTATATATGTATTACATAAAAGTAGAGAACCTAGTGATTTTTTGAAAACATATTTACAAGAATATAGTGAAGATATAACCCTAGACATACTAGATGACATAAAAATAATAGATGAAGAACTAAATGAAATTGTAGGTAAATATAAAATAAAAAAACTATCTAAATATCACGAAAACCTAATAGAAAAAATAAAAACAAAGAGAAAATTTATCATTCTTATTAGATCAAAAATTTGGTATTCAAGGGATTTTTTACGAACATCGACCACAAATAATATAGAAAAATCAGATGAAAACATTCTCAAAGATATTCAAAAAAATATTGATGATATATTTGCTTGGTATTGGAAAAAATTAAACACTAGTCAAACTAAATTTAAACAATGTGTAGAGAAAGAACTCGAAGAATTCAATAAACAAAAACAGGAAAATAAAAAACACCGCCTAACAAAGACTGGTAACCCCCCCAAGACAAATCTTAAACGGCGTAGCCCAAACTGTTATAACTTAGTGTTGATGATTTGGGTGTTTTCCCTGATTATATTTACAAGGTATGTATTTTTAAATTAATTTTCAAATTTTTTTGTAAATAATTAAAAAATATCTTCCTTTTATTTTAATCTACGATAACATCCAAATTTAATAAATATTAAATAATCATAACAATAAATAATATTTGGAGAAAAGAAAAAAATGAAACTCATTAAATTAAGTTTAGCATTAATTGCATTATTATTTATACAATCAACTTTTGCAAAAACAAATTCAGATAATGAAAAATATGGTTGCCAAGCCAGCACTGCTTATCTTAAACAAACTTATTCTGATTTTTATTGCACACCTGATGGTACTAAGTTATTTACCTATGGTAAAGTTACTAAGGAAATGAAAAATATTAAAAGTACCTTTAGAAATAAAACATATACTTACAAAGACTTAATTAAACCACTAGACTATAATAAATTAATTGGGTTTGAAGAATTTAAAATGGATTTTGATAGCTTTTACTTTGAATTAGATAAAAAATTAAATAATCTAACAGAAGCACAATTTATGCAAGTTTTAAAAATAAGAGGCGATTACTTGGAAAAAATATTGAATAATAGATTTTATAACCAAGGTGTAGTAAATACATTATTTGGAATAGATAAAAGAATTATCTCTTTGTTTGATAAATTCAAAGTAAGCCAAGAAAATCAAAAATTATTTAAAACTGGTTCTGCTGAAAAAATAAAAACCCTAAGAGTTATGAGTAACTATATTGAACTTACTCCATATTAGTATGCTCAACTAAAAAGGCAATAATATTTATTATTGCCTTTTTATTATATATCTAAGTATTAAAAGATCCAGTATTTACATTATTTGTATAATTTAATGTATCTTGTTCTTCTTCATCTGTTTTAGAGGGTTGTGTCTGTTGTTGTATTGAATATCCATTTTTTTGTATTTCATTAAATGCCTGTCTGGTTTTATCCATATCAGCAACAGCCATAATTTTATTAGGGTTTTCACTAATATTACTGCTTAATCCATTTTTATTATGCTTTTCCAATATTTCATCAATAGTTAAATTTGTGGCTTGATGAAATTTTTCTAAAATTTCACTATTTGTAGCAGTTATAGAAGTTCCTCTTATTAGTGGTTTATATTGAATATTTGGATTATCTTCTAATGATTTAATTTTCCCTAAAATATACAAATCTTTCTTTGTTAATTCTTCACCATTATTAATTCTTCTAAACATATCATAAACTTCAGTCCCTTTAATATTTTCATCAATATGCTGGGAAATTGCCACTGTCACATGATAGTAATTATTTCTTTCTTCAAGTGTTTTTTGATAATAATCTTCATCAAAAATGGTTTGATCTGGTTGAATTTTAGGATTGTTTTCCAAATCTTTTTCCATCATCTTATAGATTTGTTTTCCTGCCTCTCTATCAAACCACATTCCCTCAAGAGCATTAAGCATTAAATTCTTATCTTGTTTTTTCTGACACTCTGCAAAAATTTCTCTAAAAATAGGATTATTGAGAATATCTTTATTTTCTCCAGCCAAATACATGGTCACCTGAGCATGAAGAAGTTGACCCATTGGGGTATTATGCTCTATTCTCATCACTGTGCAGGTGAATATTCTTATATCTACATTATAATCTTTTGTAATTTTTCCCACTTTTTCAAATTCTTGAGAAAAAGCAGAAAAACTTTCATAAAGTGATTTATTGGTAATTCCTTTTATTTCTTGGTTAAATAAATTTTGGCTTTTCATTTCATTATAAGCCACTTCATCTTGTAACCTATCTAAAGAAACTAAATCCAGAAAAGAATAATTTTTTGCTTTGGTTAAATATTGTTTTTCTTCCTCAATAGATTGTGCTAATTTTTTTCTATTTTCATAGGTGTCTGGCTCAATTATTAAATTTCCAGTTTGATGATCATAGAAAGCATATATTCCTTTTTCAGCACTTCTTGCTATGGTTTGCAAAGTCATTTTCACTTGTTCTGTGGTAACTTCTCTGCCAGATAAATAACTTTGTCTTTTTCTGACTAATTCAACATATTCAGGATCATAAATTGAATGACTAAAATTTTGTAATGCTTTTGGATTAGACTGTAAACCCTTATTTAAAATATTAGCATTTTTTTGATCATTCACATAATAAGCTGTGACTTCTGCTTTTCCTGCTTTAGTCAATTTATCACTATTTTCACCAAATGTGTTAATGGCTAAATCCAGTTTATTTTTTTCAGAAAGTTGATTAAAATCTTCTTGTGTTTTAATATGATCCAATACATATTTCACCATTTCCAATCCTTTCAACATATTCAACTGCTGCAGATTGAATTGCTGACTGGCTTGATTTTCTTGCTTTTGTTTTTTATTTTCTTCTTTTTTTTCTGCTGTAACTTGCACATTATTTCCAGCCAATATTTGCTGAAGTTGTTTTAATTGGAGTTGGTGAGTTTCTGCTATTTTTTGGAAATTTGGATTGTCTTTTAATTTGGTTTCCATTTGGCTTAATAAATGTTTTTTCAGGTCAATAGACAAAGGCATATTGGCCACCACATTCATAACATTAAACACCTGTTCAAGATCGGTTTCATTGGCTAATTTAGGGATTTGGGCAATAAATTGCTGAAGATTAAAATTCTGGCTCATAGGTTATTTTTTATCTTAGTTTTGCTGGATTATTGTTATTTTAGGATATTTTGTAAACAAATCCTAAAATCATCAACACTAAGTTATAACATGTTGGGAAAAGGGGTATACAATGATTGGAAAAGTTTAATTTTTTTCCACCGCACTCCACTGTTCAAAGACAAAAACTGCACATCTACCCAAATTTATTATCGAAAAAACCTCATGTCGGGAACCCCTTTCACCCCATTTTTGTGATCTTGATTCCAAATTTGATATGCCATTGTGGTGTTTAAATTGCTTTTCTTCTATATTCCGGCAAAACAACAGGAGAACCCAAATGAACCTCAAACCCACTCGCTACATAGACCTCACCACCGACTACGGTTTTAAACGTATTTTCGGCACGGAAGTCAATAAAGATTTACTCATTGCATTTTTAAACGAAATTTTCAAAGATCGCAAAGTGATTCAAGACTTAATCTACAACCAAAATGAACACCAAGGCGACAGCATTGAACAAGGTGCGGTGATTTTTGACCTCACTTGCACCGCTGAAAACGGTGAACAATTTATTATCGAAATGCAATGCAGTTCGCAAGTAAATTTAAAGAAACGTATGTTATACTATGGCAGTAAACTGATTGCCGACCAAGCCCCCAAAGGCGAACGGCGTTTTTGGACCTATAACATCAGCGAAGTCTATGTGATTGTGTTAATGGATGGCTTTCGCTTAACCCATCAAACCGAACAGTATTTGCACGACATTGCATTATGTGATAGAAATACAGGAACGGTATTTTATGAAGATTTAGGGTTTACTTATATTGAATTATTGAACTTCAATAAAACAGAAACCGAATTACAGGGCGATTTGGACAAATGGCTGTTTGTGTTAAGAAATATTTCCAAACTAGACAAACTCCCCGAATTCCTCAGCAAACCCGTATTTGAAAAAGTATTCAAAATCGCCGAATACGTCCAACTAAGCAAAGGAGAACGAGATATGTACAACGTCAGCTTAAAACGCAAATGGGATGAATATTCTTTGTTGGAGTCTGCGAAAATTGAAGGATTACAGCAGGGGTTAGAACGAGGAAAACTAGAAGGCATTTACGAAACAGCTAAAAATATGCTGGCTTTCAATATGGATCAGCAAATGGTGGAGAAGATAGTGAATTTGCCAGTGGAAGAAATTAAAAGACTATCTTGATTTGAAAACGTTTTAGCCTAAATCAGCAGATTAAACCCTAAATACAAAAGGCGGACTAATATGCCCGCCCATTAAAATTCCTCAATCTCAACTAAATCCGACTCACATCAAACTTCGCCAAATCAATCCGATCTACGGTTATTGTTCAAATACAATCAAATGATCTACCCCCAAAAGTTGGACTGATAACCAACCCAATAAGGTGCACAACTATTTTGCCTACAATCCCATTAGATTGTAAATTCACAGTCTATTAAGACAGAATTATTTCTTCCACAATCTCGGATCAAGCTGATATTTTTTCAAACTTGGATGTTCATCGACATAAAACACGGGTTCTTGTTTGGCTTTTAATTGACGTTGATAGTCTTTCAAAATAATCCACACCACTGGCGAAAGCAGAATGATTGCCACCAAGTTTACCATAGCCATAATCGCCATCACGGAATCTGCAAAATCCCACACAATCGTGGCGGAATTCACGGCACCAAAATACACAAAGAACAACACCACAAGACGGAAGACCAAGACTAACCAAGGGCGGTTTTTGATAAAACGAATGTTACTTTCCGCATAGGCATAGTTGCCGATAATGGAAGAAAAGGCAAATAGGAATAAAATAAACGCCAAGAAATGCAAACCAAACTCGCCCACATGAAACTGCAAGGCGTGTTGAGTGAGCGAAATACTTTGCAAGCCAGATGTAGCGTAGTCGTCGGATAATAAAATGATAATCGCCGTACAACTACACACCACAATGGTATCCACAAACACCCCCAACATTTGGATTAATCCTTGGCTAGCCGGATGTTTAACGTCTGCCGTGGCGGCCGCATTCGGTGCAGAACCCATACCCGCCTCATTGGAGAATAAGCCCCGTTTAATCCCCATCAGCATGGATTTTGACAACACGGCGCCAAAGAACCCACCCGCCATAGCAGAGAAATCAAAGGCGCTGGTGACGATATCGGATAAAATCGCTGGCACTTTTTGGATATTCATGCCTAAAATAATCACCGCAATAATCAAATAAAATAATGCCATAGTTGGCACTACTTTGGCCGAGAATCCGCCAATCCGTTTAATTCCACCAAAGATAATTAATCCGCTTAATACAACCAACACAATGCCGACATAATGAGCATCCCAATGCCAAGCGTTATGCGTGGCCTCTACAATTGAGTTGGCCTGCACTGCATTAAATGCAAAACCAAAGGTGAAAATTAACGACAAAGCAAAAATCACCGCCAACCAAGGTGCACGCAAGCCTTGTGTAATATAATAAGCAGGCCCACCACGGAAGGTGCCATCTTTATCTTGTACCTTAAACAACTGTGCCAAACTGGATTCAGCGAAAGCACTAGACATGCCCAACAATGCTGTCATCCACATCCAAAACACGGCACCCGCACCACCAATGGCAATGGCTGTCGCCACACCGCTGATGTTACCAACACCTACACGACTGGCCAATCCGGTTGTAAACGCCTGAAACGGACTTAAAGAATCCCCATCAGATACCCGTCCAGACCACATTTCACGCAAACTCTGTGGCAACAAGCGCAACTGCACTAGCCCCGTCGTAATGGTAAAAAATAACCCTGCTCCCAACAACAGCACAATGGTAATATCCCACAATGGCGTGCTCAGTGTTTGGTTAAACCAGTTAATGCCTGATTCAATTAGCTCAAAAAATTCTGTTAACATAATTGTTCCCCTATCAATAATAAAGTTTAGAATGATATTTACAGTTATTAATAATAATGTCTAGAGCTATATCTAGAATAATCAATAAAAATGAACGATGATTATATATTCCATAAAAAATATATTATTTTTGTGAGTTTTATTTAATTATCAATGAAGTTATTTGATAGAAACAGAAAAGCCTTGAAAACTCAAGGCCTTTGATACTTTCTGATACTTTATGAGATTTGTTAGTGGTGGAGCTGGCGGGAGTTGAACCCGCGTCCGAAATTACTCTATCTTCAGTACTACACGTTTAGTCAGTCTTTAATTTCGCTTACCCCCTGCGGACAGACACGCAAAGAATAAACTAGCTTGATTTAATTTAGTGTTTCGATCTCCAAGCCGAAGCGTCCACACGATCTCGTTTTGGTTTGACTCCGCTTGATCCCCGTCTTACGAGCGGAAGCTAGGGAGCGAAGGCTAAATACAGGTTATTAAGCTGCTAAAGCGTATTGTTCGTCGTTTGCGACTATTATTTTGCGGTTTATTTACAAGGCCTACCGCACCTTGACGTGCACTTTGGACTTCGCCAATCCCGTCGAATCCAGAATCAGCCCCAAAATTTTGACCAGTGTAACAGAGATAAGGAAAAAATTAAAGTGAAATGCACCACACTTTTTGGATTGTGTTCCAGTTGCTTAAAGTGCGGTCAATTTTTGCTGATTTTTATAAGGGAATGGACGAGAAAAACACCAACAAAATTGGTGGAGCGATATTCGTCACAAAACCAAAACTAATCGCAAGAGGGACAACCTCCATGCCACCAGAACGCTGAATAATCGGCAAGGTACAATCTAACGCCGTGGCACCCGCAAGGCCTACGGCGGTGGAGCGATAGTTAAACATAAAAAAGGGAATCACAAAGAGGCTGATAATTTCTCTGGAGAGATCGTTAAAAAAGGCAATACTGCCAAATTCAGCGCCCCAAGCGTTATTGATTACCACGCTGGATAAGGAATACCACCCCAAACCTGAGGAAATGGCAAGTCCTTGTGTCATCGGTAAATTGAGCAGCCAAGCGGAAATCAGGCCACCGATTAAGGAGGTGACGATCATAATCAGTCCAGTATAAATGCCTCGTTTATTGAATAAGACGTCACGTAGTGAAATGCCGTTATTGCGTAGTTGAATACCGACAAAGAAAATTAAAGCTATTAAGACATAGGTGCTAGTGCCGAAAGGTAAATGAATGGTGCCTTTGGTGAATAAGCCCACAAAAAAGCCAATGAACACCATGGAACATAATTTGGCACTGTCTAACAGTAATTTCCAACGGGGCGGAATATTATGTCCCAAATGTTTGAGTGGTTTGGGGTTAAGTTTATCAAAGCTGACTAACCCAATGATATTACAAGTAATAATACAGATACTAAAGGTAAACGCCGAAAAACCGATGACCGGTAATTTATGCGCCACATCCTCAAGTTGCCCAAGGGAAACGCCCATGACAAATAAAATCACGTAGAGCAGTAACATCACAATGCGATTAACTGCGGTTAAAAATGCGTGATTTTTTGATTTAATCAAATAGCCCAATAACATGGGAATTAACACAATAAGTAAGCCTTCGAGCATAATTTTCCTTGTAAAAAAATGGCGGAGTGGTATAACATCTATACAACCGAGGGAGAAATAATGTATTTACGTCAATTAGATATAACCAATTTTCGAGGCATTAAACGCTTATCCATTCATTTTAAACCAAATATGGTGTTAATCGGTGAAAATGCCTGGGGGCAGTCTAGTTTATTGTCTGCTTTAAGTTTAGTGTTAAATGGCAGCGACAGACTTTATCAATTTGTTGAACAAGATTTACATTTTTCTCCGCAAGATACACAAGATACACAAGATACACAAGATACACAAGATACACAAGATATTACCTTGTTATTTTGTTTTTGTGAACAGAAACAGCGTGAATATCGAGATAAACATGCTTTATATCGGCATTTATTGATTCCTCATCAAGATGGTTTACAACGATTATATTTACGTGTTTCGAGTGAAAAGCAAGGCGATAATCTCACCACGAGCTATACTTTTCTTAATGAATTAGGCGAAGTTGTAGCGGATAAAAATAACCAAAAAATCGTACAATATTTAATAAAGCATTATCCGGTTTATCGTTTTCGAGATGCTCGTTTAAATCAAGCTAAAATGGCTTATTTGCCATTATCTTGGCAAGGTGATGAAAGTTTAAAACATGAATTTATGGCTGTTGGCCGTTTGTTGCAATATTATTTTTTAGATCGTCAACATACCGCAGATTATGACGTGGATCCGACACTATTGTGGGAACAGTTAAATAGTCTATGTTTACGCTTGCGACAAGATCGCTCAAAGTATATTCAAAAACAATTTATACAATTTTTAAGCACCTTGTTTTTACCACAACCGAAAAATCCCCAAGCCATTCGCCCGATTATTTTGTTCGAAGATTTGGGTGCACATTTACATCCTCGTATGGTCTCCATTGTGTGGGAATTATCGCAATATCTCCCCATTCAACGGATTACTACCACGAATTCGGTGGAGTTAATTTCTCAGGTCAATTTACCTGATGTGTGTCGATTAGTGCGCTATTCAGATCGAACCGTCGCTTATCGTTTACGTCATGGTGATATGAGTAAAGAGGATTTACGCCGTTTAACCTTTCATATTCGACATAATCGTAGCCTTGCTTTATTTTCCAAAATGTGGATTTTAGTGGAGGGAGAAACGGAAGTATGGGTGTTGTCAGAATTGGCTAAATTATTGGATATTAATTTATCCGCCGAGGGCATTCGTATTGTGGAATTTGCGCAAGCGGGGTTAAAACCCTTGATCAAATATGCCAAAGCCATGGGTATTGAATGGTATGTGTTAACAGATGGTGATGAGGCTGGCCATAAATATGCGAATGTTGTGCGAGAATTAGTGGACGAACTGACGGATAGCGTCTCAAACCGCTTAACCACCTTACCTCGTCCTGATATTGAGCATTTCTTTTACACCGAGGGATTTGCCGACGTCTTTATTAAATTAGCGCATTGGCAAGACCATCCCCATCAACCTCGCCCTATGCGTAAAATTATTCAGCGAGCTATTCAACGCACTTCTAAACCAGATTTAGCCATTGCCTTATCAAATGAAATGGAAAAGCAAGGTGTTTCATCTATTCCATTATTATTCAAACGATTATTTTCGAAAGTATTGAATTTAAGCCGAACCCAGTAGGGTTATTTTCTAGGGCGGACAATATAAAGTGCGGTAAAAACTACGCTATTTTCACATGGAAATTTGCCCCAAATTATGCTATAATCTAACTCAAATTCTCCCACTCTCCTTAAGCATAACCGCATTAATTTTATCAAGGAAAAGCCAATGATTAATTCTTTCGTTGTGAGTATTTTTATTCTTATTCGCCTTATCCCACGTTTTCGCAAACTACGACTTGATATGTATCTTATTTTGATACTGATCGTCAGCCTTATCAATTTATGGGTGCCGGTTTCTTTGGGCAGTAATTTTATATTTGCGACATGGTTAGCTTTAATGATGGAGATTGTTTTATTTATCTTTGGTATCATGATCTTATTGGATGAATATGATAGCGAAATTTCTATTCCAGTATTACGTTTATTAAGCTATCTAATAAAACAGCCAAGTTGGCTTTGTTTGCCTTTTTTTCTGTTAAATGAAACACAATACCAACAACGTGATAAATTCATTTCCGAGTTAAATAACAATATTTATACGTTTTAAAATAGGTAAGGAACAATCTTATGCAACCAGATTCAGAGATCCATCAATTAGACGATATTATTGCCATTTTTAATCAATGTTTTTATAGCGAATTCAACACCAAATTAGTCAAAGGCGGTGATGAACCGATTTATTTACCGGCGGATGATCAAGTGCCTTACCATGCAATCCATTTTGCCCGAGGCTTTTACAGTAGCGCTTTGCACGAAATTGCACATTGGTTAGTGGCGGGCAAAGAACGCCGTAAACTGGAAGATTTTGGTTATTGGTATGAACCTGATGGCCGCTCTGAACAACGTCAACGGGATTTTGAACAAGCCGAAGTCAAACCTCAAGCGCTAGAATGGATTTTATCTACTGCGGCCAATTTCCGTTATTTTGCCAGTTCAGATAATTTAAATGGTGAAGTCGGGGATACCATGCCGTTTAAATTAGCGGTGTATGAACAAGTTAAAATCTACGCTGAAAAAGGCCTGCCAAAACGAGCAGAAACCTTACGCAAAGCCTTGTGTGCATTTTATGGTACGGAAGATAGGATTGATCTGGCGAAGTTTGATGTGAGTCGGATTTAGTTGAGATTAAGGAATTTTAATGGGCGGGCATATTAGTCCGCCTTTGAGCCTATAACAAAACTTGTGTAAATACCTGTTTCTGAGATAATAATCCCCCAAATAATCTACTCCCAAAAACTGTCTCTTTTTAGGCTAATTTTATCACCACTTTTCCGCTGCCATCAAATCACTTTCTCTCCCCTCAATCCACCGTTCACCCTGTGCTGTCTGTTCTTTTTTCCAAAAAGGCGCTTTGGTTTTCAGGTAATCCATTATAAATTCATTCGCCGCATAAGCATCACCACGGTGAGCGGTACTCACGCCAACTAGCACAATTTCATCTCCTGTATGCAGCAAGCCTACACGGTGAATCACGGCGATCCGTTGCAAATTCCAACGTTGTTTGGCCGCTAGTACGATTTCATGTAGCGCTTTTTCAGTCATGGCGGGGTAATGTTCTAAATATAAACTCGACACCTTGTCGCCCAAATTCATTTCCCGCACTTTGCCCACAAAAATCGTGGTTGCACCGACGCTATGTTGTTCCGATAACCAACGATACACCGCATTTTGATCAAAGGGTTGTTCTTGTACTGTAATTAAAATATCGTCCATTGCTTACCCCCCCGTCACCGGCGGAAAAAACGCAATTTCATCGCCCGATTGCACCGCACTTTCTAACGGCAACAAGGTTTGATTAATCGCCACCAGTAATTTACCTTTTTGCAACGCTAACGCCCATTTATCGCCTTGTTGAGCCAAATGCTGACGCACGCTTTCTGCGGTGTCAAATTCGGCATTCAGTTCCAACTGCTCCACGCCGAGCAATTCTCTGGTTTGAGCAAAAAATAAAATTTTTAGCATTATTCCGCCTTAAAATTCCCCGATTTTCCACCGCACTTTTCCAATAAACGTACGCCTGAAATAATCATATCTTTTTGCACCGCTTTGCACATATCGTAAATCGTCAACGCCGCCACACTCACTGCCGTTAAGGCTTCCATTTCCACGCCTGTTTTGCCCGTGAGTTTACAAAAACTTTCAATTCGCACCTGATTTTGCTCGGGAAGTGCGGTTAAATTCACTTCCACTTTTGACAGCAATAACGGATGACATAAAGGAATCAATTCCCACGTCCGTTTGGCGGCTTGAATCCCTGCAATTCGGGCGGTGGCAAACACATCCCCTTTGTGGTGATTGCCATTAACAATCATTGCCAAGGTTTCGGGTGACATTGTCACAAAGGCTTCTGCTCGTGCTTCTCGTACGGTATCTTGTTTCGCTGACACGTCCACCATATTGGCTTCACCGTTTTGATTAATATGAGTTAATTTTGTCATTCTGTTATCTCTTTTTTGGCTATGTTCGAATTTTATATTAATATTGTAGGGGCGTATTGCATACGCCCTTTTAATGCTTGCCCCTATTTTTTTAGGGCAAATTTGCAAATTCGAGATGAGGGCGTATGCAATACGCCCCTACAATCATCTCCTAAATTAAATATAATCAACACAAAAAAACAAATATTGACTATTCTTTACCCACCAATACTAGCTAAATTAGCTCTTACACCGCTATCGCCTTGATGTAAATAATGATGCTCACGCTTACCCTGTAACGCAGCAAAAAGCCTTGCTTGTAACAATAGTTGCTGATTATCCGATTGTAACAAATCCCGAATATCCGTCCCTTCTTCACCAAATAAACATAAATGTAATTTGCCTTTCGCCGACATGCGCAAGCGGTTACAACTGGTACAAAAATGTTTTTCATAAGGCATAATCAAGCCAATCTCCCCCTGATAATCGGGGTGAGAAAATACTTTCGCAGGGCCGTCTGTTCGCCCTTTGGGTTGTAATTGCCAACCTTGTTGCACTAATTTATCCGCTAAAAGCTGCCCTGAAAGATGATGACGTTGGAAAAAATGATCCATCTCCCCTGTTTGCATTAATTCAATAAACCGCATTTGAATCGGACGGTATTTAATCCACGCCAAAAACTGCGCAAGTTCGCCGTCATTGTAGTCTTTCATCAGTACGGAATTAATCTTAATTTTCTGATAGCCCACCTCAAAGGCACGCTCAATGCCTCGCATCACATCATCAAATTTATCTTCGCCTGTAATGCGGTGAAATTGGCGGGGGTTGAGGCTATCCACACTGACATTAATGGACGTAATCCCTGCTTTTCGCCACGCTGCCACGTCTTTTGCCATCCGATAGCCATTGGTGGTCAATGCCAAGGTGTGAATATTCTCTATATCGGCAATATTTTCCACGATTTCAACAAAATCTTTGCGTAAGGTTGGTTCGCCCCCCGTGATCCGCACTTTTTCTGTTCCCATGGCAGCAAAAGCACGCACCACACGGCGAATTTCGTCGACATTGAGGAATTTATCCCGTTCAGGATGGGGCTGATAACCATTGGGTAAACAATAGTTACAGCGAAAATTGCAGACATCCGTAATGGACAGCCGCAAATAGTAATATTCTCGTTGGAACGGATCAACTAACCGCGCCGACAAGTTTCGGATAGGAATATTGTGCATTAAATACCTTTATAAAAAGAATAGGACAAACCGTTTCCAGCGTATCCCCGAGCAACCGCCAACCCATTTGGCGATCACTGGCATTGCTACCTTATCTATATTGACGTAGGCACACAAGCTCGGTATATGAAATTATCTTTATTCTAAAAGAGATAGCTCAAAAGTACAACTTAAAAGCCGAGGATTAACGCCATTTAGGTATAAATATACAGAAATTCCTTTTCTTCAATTATAGCTTAATTTATATAGCGTAAAATAACCTTTCTAAACGTAGGGAAAAATGGTAAATTAACACCGCACTTTTATCACAGGAAAAATAAATTATGCCGAACAACAGCTCGCTCAAACAAGTTAAACACCTCGTCGCCATCGGGGGTGGTCATGGTTTAGGGCGTGTGATGTCGGCGTTAAGTTTTCTCAAAGAACAACTCACTGGCATTGTGGCGACCACCGATAATGGCGGGTCCACAGGACGCATTCGCCACGATCACGGCGGTATTGCATGGGGCGATTTACGCAACTGCTTAACTCAAATTATAGCCACCCCCACCACCGCCTCGGCTGTGTTTGAATATCGCTTTTCTGGCACGGGGGAATTGGCGGGGCATAATCTCGGTAATTTGATTTTAAAAGCCCTTGAAGATATGCAAATTCGGCCTACGGATGCGATTAATTTAATTCGTAACTTCTTGAGAGTAAAATCCTTTCTTTTACCCATGTCAGATGAACCTGTACATCTGGGTGCCACGTTGCCCTCGGGCGAAAATATTCTCGGCGAAGTGGCCATAGACAATCTACAACAGCTCCCAGCGCGACTTTTTCTCTACCCCAATGTCAACGCCTCCCCCGAGGCGATTCAAGCGATTTTACAAGCTGACGTCATTTTACTTGGCCCAGGCAGTTTTCTCACCAGTATTATGCCAACCCTTTTATTACCCGAAATTATCCAAGCGCTCAAACAAACCTCTGCGCATATTATTTTTATTGATAATGTAGAACACAGCCCCGCAGCCCATTTATCCTTACATGACCGCATTCAGTGGATTAATCAAACCGTAGGCGAAAATATTGTGGACGGTGCCATTACGCCAGTGCCGATTGATGAAACGGCATTAAATATTAAGCTGTTAGTCCGTAAACTAAACGCAGATGATGTCACCTATCGTCATGACCGTGATTTGCTTTGTTCAGCGATTAACGATATGCTCGTGGCGTTAAGATAAAAAAGCCATTCTATTGAATGGCTTATGTCGTGCTTAGGCTTTGGTTAAATCCTTAACCGTGGTGGTTGCCGCATTATTCATCACAGATTTCACGCCATTTTTAGCTGATTCTTGTAAGGAATAATATTGGCTACGGCCAATTTCTTGATGATTTTTGGCTTTTAACACAAAATAAGGCTTGTCGTTTTTCGCTACTCGATATTCAAATAGAGTTTCATCTGCCCCATTTTTTTGTACAGACGCAATACCATTTTCTGCTGCTGCACGGGTTTTATATAATTCACTGGTTAAAATAACCTGACTATTTGCGGCTTTTAAATTGAACATAAACTGTCCATCGCTCGCTAATTTTAATTCATACCAACCTAATGCCATTGTAAACTCCTTGTTAATAGAAATAATGTTCAAGATCAATCATAGGCTATTTGCTGATTTTTTCAACTGTTTTTTACAAAATTTAGTTAACTAAATTCAGTTGGTTTAATACAGAATTTCGCTGAAAAAATTCACCGCAGTTTGGCAAGTATTTCACATGAATGGGCTGATTTTGGTAAACAAAATCTAAACCGTAGGCATGCAAATAAGTGCGATCAATATTTTCCGTTTTATCGCCATACAGTTCGTCCCCTAAAATCGGGCTACCTAAACTTTTCATGGCGACTCGCAACTGATGGGTTTTGCCTGTTTGCGGTGTTAATACAAATAAGCGTAAATTTGGCTCACAACTGACGGAATAAAAACGAGTAATCGCTGGATTTTCTTTAGTCTTCAGCAATTTCCATGCACCACGCCGTGCCTTTTCCATATCTCCCACAATCAGGCCTTGTTTCTTTTTCGGTTTATGCGCTGACAACGCTAAATAGGTTTTCTGAATTTGATGTGCTGCAAACAAACCCGACAAGCGAACAGCCGCCGGTTGGTTTAAGGCTAACATCAGCAAGCCCGACGTCACTTTATCTAAACGATGAACCAACCAAACTTGCGCCACGCCAAGTTGATTTGCCACGATTTGCGTTAAGCCTCTCTCATTATCATCTTTGTGAACACTTAATCCGCAAGGTTTATTGATGATGATAAAATCTTGATGTTGATATATAATTTCTAGCATAATAACCTCATTACCCTATCTTAAAGGAAAATACATCATGAATAAAGATCTCCGCTTTTATTTTGTCCGTCACGGTCGCACCATTTGGAATGAAAAAGGTTTAATGCAAGGCTCAGGTAACTCCAATCTCACCGAACAAGGCGTACAAGGTGCGGTGAAAACGGGGGAAGTTTTGCAAACTATTCCTTTTGTCGCTGCCTATTCTAGCTGTTTACAACGGACTATCGACACAGCGCATCATATTTTAGGTGAGCGTGATGTACCTCTTTTTCAGCATAATGGGTTAAATGAACATCATTTTGGCAGTTGGGAGGGAACCTTAGTGGACAATATTCGTCAACATCCCGAATTTCAACAGATGGTCAATGATCCTAAGAATTATCAAGCCCGCTGTAATAACGGTGAAACATGGCAACAGTTAGCAGAACGTGCCACCAAAGCCATTCAAGACATTATTAAAATTCATGATAAAGGCAATATTCTAATTGTTTCACACGGCCATACACTACGTTTATTGATCGCCTTATTGAACGGTGCCACGTGGCAAAATCACCGTGAAAATGGGAAAAGTGAAACGCTAGCCAATACCTCGATTAGCGTGGTTCGTTATGTGCAAGAGGAAAATGCGCAAGGACGATTTATTGTGGAAAAAGTGAATGATGTGGGGCATTTGGGGTAAATAACCACAGCATATAAACAAAAAAGGACGCTAAACAGCGTCCTAATTTCCTATGCTTTAAATATTAAAGCGCAGATTTTGCTTTTTCAACTAAAGCAGCAAAAGCCACTTTATCGAATACAGCGATATCAGCTAAAATCTTACGGTCGATTTCAACAGAGGCTTTTTTCAAGCCATTGATGAATTTGCTGTAAGATAAACCGTTTTGACGAGCGGCAGCGTTGATACGAGCAATCCATAATTGACGGAATTGACGTTTACGTTGACGGCGGTCACGGTAAGCATATTGACCAGCTTTAATCACTGCTTGGAAAGCAACGCGATACACACGTGAACGTGCACCATAATAACCTTTAGCGGCCTTAAGAACTTTCTTATGACGCGCTCTTGCAATAACACCACGTTTTACACGAGCCATTATTTAATCTCCTAATGTATATGTTTAACTAAAATTTACTAATGAACGCTTGTGCTTAGGCGTATGGCAAGCACGCTACAACTAAAACTTGGTCTGCTTTCGCAACCATAGATTTATGTCGTAGATGACGTTTACGTTTAGTGGTTTTCTTAGTCAAAATATGACGTAAGTGAGATTGTTTACGCTTGAAACCGCCAGAAGCTGTTTTCTTGAAACGCTTCGCAGCACCACGTACTGTTTTAATTTTAGGCATTGTTTAATAACTCCGCATTGTTTTGTTTAAAAAAGATAAACAGGCGAATATCCGAGGATATTACTTGTAAGGCACTGATTTATCACGCTATTGACAGAAATGTTCATTTCTGTTTTCATAAAAACCCGTAGGCTGCTGAGTGTGCCTACGTGGCTTTAGATTTTTTATCGAATGATTGCTCAATTCAATAAAAAATTATTTCTTCTTCGGTGCAATCACCATAATAGCTTGGCGACCTTCTAATTTCCCTGGCGCCGACTCCACCACCGCAATGTCTGCGGTATCTTCTTTCACTCGAGCCAACACATCTAAACCAATGTCTTGGTGAGCCATTTCACGACCACGGAAACGTACAGTAATTTTTACTTTGTCGCCATCTTCTAAGAATCGAATAATGTTACGCAATTTGACTTGGTAATCACCAATATCGGTACCGGGACGGAATTTAATTTCTTTTATTTGAACGACTTTTTGCTTTTTCTTCTGTTCTTTAGCCGCTTTTTCTTTCTCGTAAATAAATTTACCGTAGTTCATAATACGACAAACTGGCGGTTCAGCATTTGGGCTAATCTCAACTAAGTCTAACTCAGCTTCTTCAGCTTTTGCTAATGCTTCTTGAATTGATACGATACCTACTTGTTCGCCGTCTTGGTCAGTTAAGCGAACTTCTTTCACACGAATTTCATCATTAAGGCGATGAGCTCGGTTGGTCTGAACACGTTTTACAGGTTTGATAGTCCTATTCCTCTCGTCAATTTATTTTACCTCATACTTTTCCGTTCATCACAGAATAGATGATTTCTTTCCTTGCTCCGTTAACATGAGCAAAACAGGCGAAATTCTACGAGATTTTTTGAATTTATGCAATAAAAGAATGCTTTTTGTACATAAAAATTTCACCGTTAATGGTTTTCCAATAGCTCACACAATTTTCGACCAAAAGGTTCACGCCAATCTCGCATTAAATCGGGCAATTTATTGGGATCTTTTTGTTTTAACCAAACCCATTTCATTAATTTCTCTAAACTTTTACGGCTTGCAATCACTTCACTGGCGAAATTGTGCGGTGCAATTTCTTGGAGTTTTTCACGTAAGGCTTTGATCGCTTTTTTATAACGAGGATCTTCGGAAAATCTCACCATGGGTGAGGGATAATCCGCAGGATCAAGGCGTTTTAATTGCTCAATAAGTTGTAGCATTTTTTTCCCATGAATACGGACTTCTTGCGGATTAATGCCAAGTTGTAATAATGCTGAGGTATTTTTCGGATTGTGCATGGCCACTAAAAATAAACTTTCTGCACGAACGACGAAATTTAATGCAAGATCACGTTTTATCGCCTCACCTTGTCGCCAACTTGCCAACAGTTTTAATCGCATTAATTGCTCTGCATTGAGTTTATAAGCATTGGGAATATTCACATAAGCCTTATCGGGGTCTTTGCTTTTTTGAGCTTTTTCCAGTAATAAATGGCAATCAAATTGCACCGCACTTTGTATGCTGCACTCCCCTTGCCATGGCATTTGCGCCAGTTGCGAGGCCATTTTATGATACAAAGGCAATAAATACCACACGTCAGCGGCCGCATATGCTAATTGTTTTGCGGATAATGGACGAGCAAGCCAATCCGTACGTGATGCCCCTTTATCCAAGGCAAGGTCAAAATAATGCTGAATCAAGCTAGCAAACCCTGTGGAATTGGGAAACGCCAAGAAATTCGCCATCATTTGCGTATCCAGTAATGGTGTGGGCAACTGTTGAAAATAATGCTGAAAAACCTCCAAATCTTCCGAACAAGCGTGTAACACTTTCAGCACATTCTGGTTCGCTAATAAAGCAATAAAAGGGGAAAAATCGCTGATATCATTCGGATCAATCAAGCTCACTTGCTCACCATCATACAGTTGAATTAAGCCTAATTTGGGGTAATAACTGCGTACACGAATAAATTCGGTATCTAAGGCGACAACCAAATGCTGTTGAGCTTGCTCACAAATTTGAGCAAGCCCCTGATTATCCGTGATTACCTGAAAGTGCGGTGTATTTTGGATTTCTTTTATCATCATTCATTATTCGGACGTTTGGCCAATTCTTCATCACGCAACACACGGCGTAAAATTTTGCCAATATTGCTTTTCGGCAACTCGTCACGGAATTCAATTTCTTTTGGAATTTTATAGCCAGTTAAATGCTGACGGCAATGTTGACGCAGTTCATCACGGGTTAGGCTATCGTCTTTTTTCACCACGAAAACTTTTATCGTTTCACCCGATACCTCGTGAGGCACACCAATGGCGACCACTTCTGCCACTTTGTTATTGAGCATGACCACATCTTCAATTTCATTTGGGTACACATTAAAACCTGAGACTAAAATCATGTCTTTCTTGCGATCCACAATACGTAAAATGCCTTTTTCATTTATTGTGACAATGTCACCGGTAGCCAACCACCCATCTTTTAACACTTCGCTAGTAGCCTCTGGACGTTGCCAATAGCCTTGCATCACTTGTGCGCCTTTGACCCAAAGCTCACCGGCCTCACCTAATGCCGCCTCACTACCCTCTTCTTTTAAAATCTTAATATCCGTATTCGGCACCGGTAACCCGATACTGCCATCATGTACCAAACAATCCACCGTTGAGGCGGCAACCAAAGGCGAACATTCGGTTAAGCCATAGCCCTCAATAATATTACAACCGGTCAACTCATGCCAACGTGTCGCAATGGCTTGCTGTACTGGCATGCCACCACCTACGGTTAATTTTAATGCAGAAAAATCTACTTCTTTGAAATTTTCATTATTTAACAATGCATTAAATAACGTATTCACGCCAGTTAAGGCCACAAAACGGTGTTTTTTCAATTCTTTAATAAAACCCTCAATATCACGTGGATTAGTAATCAATACAGCCGTAATGCCAAGCTCAATAAATAATAAACAGTTAGCACACAAAGCAAACACGTGATACAACGGCAACGGCAAAATAGCAGTACGCTCACGTTGATTACCTCCCACAAAAGGCTCGGCAATCCAACGGGCTTGCATGACGTTAGCGGTCATATTGCCATGGGACAACATAGCACCTTTCGCCACGCCGGTGGTGCCACCGGTATATTGCAAAAAGGCGAGATCCGAGGGTTCCAATTCAGGGCGCACATATTGACGATTTTTTCCCACGCTCAACACTTCACGAAAGGTCACTGCATTGGGCAATTTGTATTTTGGCACCAATTTTTTCACATATTTCACCACAAAATTGACCAACGTCCGCTTACCAAAAGAAAGCTGATCGCCCATACGGGTCAAAATCACATGCTTAACGGCGGTGTTAAACACCACTTTTTCCAAGGTGGAGGCAAAGTTAGACACCACCACAATGGCCACCGCACCGCTATCTTGTAACTGATGTTCTAATTCTCGTGGCGTATAAAGCGGATTGACATTCACCACCACTAAACCCGCACGCAACACGCCAAACAAAGCTATCGGATATTGCAATAAATTTGGCATCATTAAGGCCACTCGGTCGCCACGTTTAAGCTGTAATTCATTTTGTAGATAGGCCGCAAAAGCTCGGCTGCGTTCTTCCAGTTTACGGAAAGTTAGCACCTGTCCCATATTAATATAAGCGGGACGATCAGGGTGTTTTTGCACCGCACGTTCAAACATATCCAATAGATGATGATATTTCTGAATATCAATCTCTTTTTCTGCCCCTTGCGGATAATTATCAAGCCATAACTTTTCCATACCAATCCTTTTTATTCTTATTTAATGTTACTGTAAGACATAACGCACTTTAGGTTGCGCTAACCAAAGCCCGCCAAAACGTCCCCAACGCATACCAAAACCAAAGCGGTAATCGTCCCAATCATCAGGATCATAATAATATTCTTGCACAAAACGCCATTGTTTCAACGTATCCACAGCGACCACGGGATAATGATAATCCGCCTGATCAATTTTGCCGGTTTCTTTGCCGGTTAATTTGCCTTTCACCGTAATATATTGATCTTTCAAACTGATAGGATCCACAAAGCCGTCCACATAGGCAATAAAACGTCCATTACTGCTCCCGTCTATCACTGGTTTAGCTGAATAAGAGGACACTTGCAAACTCAACACTTCAATTTTGGTTTTATCTTTCAACGCATTTACCGCCAACACTTTGCCGCCCAAACGCACCTGTTTACATTGGCAAGCATAATGATCCGCCTCAATATCTTTTAGATTTTGAATGGTAAATTCATCTTTTTCCAACCCTTGCGGGGGATTGACACACCCCACTAACCCACTCACCGTCAATAAAAGTGCGGTGAAAAAAAGGCCTCTTTTTATCATAACTCCTCCTTTCTGGTTGGAACGCTATTCTCTACCTGGTAATTTCTGCCAAGTTACTTCATTGCGCAAATAAATCGGTTCAATGTCCGTGGCGGAAATCATCTCTTGATTAAACCACATTGGCATAGCGACAGATAGCATATATTTTGCAGATGGCAAGGTAATTTCACTGCTGTTGCCTAACTCGCTCAATAAAGGATAGGACTGCCACCCCGTGCCAACAGTCGCCCACGGCCCTGTTAAAGTTTGGCATTGTTCTAGCAAATTTTCTGGCGAACAAACTTGCTCACGCAACATTTCTTGCCAATGCAAAAACTCGCCAAATTCGCCCCGCACTTTTTCTGCTTTTAAGGCCGAAAAATACACTTCATTCATACGAGCGTCAATGGCACAAAGCACTTGCTCCGCCTGCTGTTGCACATAAGCCGCTTGTGCCATAGCCGTTAAATTGGACACCGCGATCACTGGCAAATCGGCCCCAAAGGCCAAACCTTGCGCCACGCTTGCCCCTACTCGCACGCCGGTAAAACTACCCGGCCCACGACCAAACACTAACGCATCCAACTGATTTAATGTCAAGCCAGACTGCCCTAAGATTTCATCCACCATAGGCAAAATACGTTTGGTATGGGTGCGCTGTGCCACTTCATCTAAATAAGTGATTTCGCCCTGATGTAACAACGCCACGGAACAGGCCTCAGTTGAGGTATCCAGTGCAAGTAAAGTCGGTTTTCCCATGATTATTTTATTTTTCCTTTGTCCTATTTGGGTGTTGTTTCCGCTAACACCTTATATATGGCGTTCATCTCGTCCGACCATTTTACTAGATTTGGAAAACTTTTGCCAAAATCTATGCCTAATTTTTCCGCACGAAATGCCCACCAATCAATCACACAGACCGCACAAATCGTGCCGATATTTAATTCGGTACCAAATTCCGCTAAATTTTGTTCCAACTGCGCAAAACTGCGTAAATTCCGATCCATTAATTGCTGATGACGACCTGTCCACCATTCGGTTTCTGGTCGTAGCATTTTTTCCGAAATAATCGGCAACGTATTTTCCATAATGCCATCAGCTAAATTATGCAACGCCAATACATTCCAACGGGCTTTGCCCTCTTTCGGAAACAAGGTCGTATTTTTGCCTTTATTATCCAAATATTCTGCAATCAACAAACTACCAAATAACCAACGCCCACAATTACGTTGCAACGCCGGCACACGTCCTAGCGGATTATCTTGATTATGGGGAGATTGGGGATCAAAAGAGGATTGAATCGGCAACATCTCAATTTTATCTTGCAACTGATGATGTTGAATCACGGCTAAGACTTTACGCACAAAGGGGCTAGTGGTGGAATACCAAAGTTTCATAAAATTTCTCCTTAACGATATTTTCTCCATTATAAGAAAAAAGGATACTGATGAGTATCCTTTTTTACCAATATTGATTAACCGATTTTATAACCCCCGCCTTAAACCCGTCTTGAACTCGTTGTTACCGTTCCAATGACCTGTTTAAACCCACAACAAGGGCATTGACAAAGTTTATCATAATAATCTGTCTGATGTTGATAGACATCCGTTGTGTACTCATGATAGCCATAATATGTCCCACGGTAACGTTGCTATGAAGAATATCCCTGTTGGGAACCTTTGTAGATAGAGGACAGTTGCTTATAGTAGGATATAGGTGCGACTTCCGCACAATATTCACCTATATGAGATTGAAACGCTAATTTACGTGATTGTTGATACAATATATAGGCAACACCCCACGCTATTAAAGCGATTTTCCACCAATCTTGTTGACCAATTAAAAAGAATGGATATATAGCAACGGCAGCAGCGGCCAAAATATAGAGTAAATACTTATTTTTCACTTTTTTAAGACTCTGTTCTTTTAGAATTTTACGGAGATAATCGGCCTCGTCTTCTGATTTCGCATTAAATAACAAGTTCAACAGCGTTTTTCTGCTCGTTTTCTCATTAATATTAGCGGGATCAAAACCACTGGCATTATTCTTTTGATTAAAATTCGTTTTCAACGTGCTATTAATCACATTCGCCACCGTCGGCGGTAAATCAACACGTTGAGAAATTTGTTTTAATAGAAAAGGAAAAATATAACGCATAATCAATCTAAACATAAATACTCCTTTGATAATTAAAGCAAGGCCATAAAAAAGGATCAAAAATCCCCATATCACTTGAAAAAATTATGCCATTTTACCTGTAAAAAAATCAGTATTTTGTGGGGTTATTGGAATAAATGGGATCGGGAGCAGGGGGAAGACCGAGGAAAAAGATCGGGCTACTGTTGTAACCCTTGCAAAAAATGAACGACTTTATCTAAATCCCTCGTCCGTTTCGCATTTGGCAAACTTTTCAAAAAGGTTTCACCATAAGGACGATTAACCAATCGACTGTCACAAATAATCACCACACCACGGTCTGTCACATCCCGAATTAATCGCCCGACCCCTTGTTTTAAAGCAATTACGGCCTCGGGGATTTGTAAATCATTAAAGGGTTCGCCACCCTGTAACTTACAATCTTCAATACGGGCTTTGAGCAAGGGTTCGTCAGGTGAAGTGAACGGTAATTTATCAATAATGACTAATGATAAGGCGTCCCCTCGCACGTCCACGCCCTCCCAAAAACTGGAGGTGGCGACCAGTACGCTGTGCGGTTCGTGGATAAAATGATCAAGCAATTTGGCTTTGGCCATTTCGCCTTGTAATAAAATCGACAGTGTGCTGTTTTCACGAAAATATTCCGCTAAGCCTTTCATCATAAAATAAGAGGTGCAAAGCACAAAACAACGTCCTTTGTTTGCCTCAATCACCGGTAATAACATTTCTGCGAGCTGTTGTAGGGTGTGTTTTTGGTTGCTACTTGGCAAATAGCGTGGCACGCATAACATGGCTTGTTCGGGGTAATTAAAGGGACTTTGTAACACCTTTTGATCGGCCTGTTGAATGCCTAAACGTTGGCAAAAATGGTTGAAACTGCCACCCACTTCAAGGGTGGCGGAGGTGAAAATCCATGCCGCTTTTTGATTGGCCAGTTGTTCACCAAATTTATCGGCAACGGTCAACGGCGTGATATGTAAGCCAAATTGACGATTAAAGGTTTCATACCAATAGCAATAGCCGGTAATACTGGTATCAGACAGGCGGGTGAGCTGTGTTTTTACGGCGTTAATACGATCAAAAATGCTGTCTAAAGTTTGCGAACGCCCTAAAGCCAGTTTTACCACTTCGGCAGTAAAATCTAATTTCTCTTGTAAAATTTCTAGCCCTTTTTGCACCGCAGTTTGTCGCAATAAATCCCGCCAATTCCCCCGCTGATTGCCCTCACCAAGCAACAGGCGAAAATCTTGCACCATTTTTTGCAGATGATCGCTTGCCACCCCCAACTGCTGCATATCTTTCACTTCGGTACGATAGACAATTTGCAAATCTTTACAAATATCAAACAGTTGACGTGACGTCAGCGATTGCCCGAAATATTGACTGGCAATGTCTGGCAGTTGATGGGCTTCGTCAAAAATAATCACTTCCGCATCGGGAATCAGTTCCGCAAAACCACTTTCTTTCACCGCCATATCGGCACAAAATAAATGATGATTGACCACCACCAAATCCGCCGCCAAGGCTTTTTTGCGAGCCAATGCCACATAACAATCGCCGTAATGCGGGCAATCGGTGCCTAAACAGCTATCGGTAGTGCTGACTAATTGCGGTAAAATCGGGCTGTCTTCTGCTAACGTGCTACATTCCGACAAATCCCCTGTTTGGGTGGCAATTTGCCATTTTTGCACCTTGCTTAAATCCACCAAAATGGATTTATCCCCCACCAAGCCCATATATTTCACCTGTTCCATCCGTTCCAAACAAAGATAATTGGCACGCCCTTTCAGTAAGGCGATTTTGCCTGTGTAATTTAAGGCTTGTTTAATGGCGGGTAAATCTCGTTTAAACAGTTGATCTTGTAAATTTTTTGAACCTGTGGAAATAATGGTTTTCTTTTTCGCCAACAATGCAGGGGCAAGATAAGCGAAGGTTTTGCCTGTGCCTGTTCCCGCCTCGACCACAAGTGCGGTGCGATTTTTGATCGTTTTTTCCACCGCAGTTGCCATATCCAACTGTTCTTGACGAGGACGAAAACCGCTAATCTGTTGGCTTAAGGCCCCAGTTTCGGAGAAAATTTGGATAATGTCGAATGGCTGCATGTTTATTTATCTCGTTATTCCTTTGGTGGTATTGTATCATTTTGAGCAAAGAAAAAGGCAAATTTATTCTTCCCTTTCAAACTTGTTGAAAATAATTCTTATTTAGTTTAATCTAAAGCGGACTGCTTTGTGGTCAAATAACGTGGTAAATAAAATTTCACATTCATGAGGAAAGTATTACAATGAAAAAATTACTGAAAAAAAATGCGATTTTAACGGGTTTTGCCGCGGCTGGCTTGATGTTATCCAATGTCGCCATGGCCGATCTTTTAGTGTATAACGGTCAACCGAAAAATACAGGGGTTGAAAAAGCGGCGCAATTATTTAGTGAAAAAACCGGCATTAAAGTTGAGTTAAAAGCGGGCAAAGGTTCGGACTTCGTTAACCAATTAAAAGAAGAAGGCGATAAATCCTCTGCCGATATTTTTATTGCCGAGGGGGCTAATTTATTCTTAACCTTAAGTGATGCAGGCTTGCTTGCGCCTGTGAGTGAAACCGCATTAAACAATGTGAAAAGCGACAATGTGCCACCGGCCCCGAACAAAGATTTTGTGACGATTGGCGTGCGTGGTCGTGTGTTAGCTTATAATCCGACTAAAATTGCGGAAAAAGACTTGCCAACGTCTTGGACAGAAATGGTCAATGATCCAAAATGGAAAGGCAATTTCTCTTATCACCCTGCCTCTGGTGCATTAGTTGAGCAAGTGGCAGTATACCAAAAATTACACGGCGTAGAGGCCACCAAAGCCTTTTTGAAATCCCTTAAAGCCAACGGCCAATCCATTAACGGGCATTTAGATGCCTTGAAAAAAGTGGATGCGGGCGAGTTAGGCGTGGCGATCATTAATCAATATTATTTAGAGCGTTTATACAAAGAAAAAGGGCAAGAAAATGTGCAAGCAAAAATCCATTATATGCGTAATGCGGATGCGGATTCTACCTTGGTATTTTCAGGCGCAGCGGTTTTAAAAGCCACAAAACAAGCCAAAGAGGCCCAACAATTCTTAGATTTCTTAACCAGTAAAGAAGGACAGGAAGTCTATGTTTCTACCTCTGCAGAATGGCCAACCAATGCAAAAGCGGTCTCACCCGTGGGCTACTTAGTGCCATTGGATAGCCTCAATCCACCGAAAGTCACGCTAAACAGTAAAGCCGAATTAGATGAGGCCAAAGCGTTGATTAAAGAGGCGGGCATTAAAAAAGAAGACAGTGCAAAATAAGCCAAAATCAGGGATAATATTGTCAAATATTCAGTTTTTGTATTGATTATATTTGTGATGTAATTGTAGGGGCGTATTGCATACGCCCTTTTGCTCGATCTGTCTTGGGCGTATGCAATACGCCCCTACAAGATCAATACAATATTTATTTACATCCATCAAAAAAAGGAAACATTATGCACCGCACTTTCGTCCAATCTATCAGCCATGAACTCAGCCTTTATCACTATAATGACATTCCCGTATTGGAAGTAAACCACAATGTTGGCAGCGCCAAAATTGCTTTGCAAGGCGCCCATTTATTCAGTTGGCAACCACGCCATGCCACACAAGATGTCTTTTGGTTAAGCGAAATTGAGCCATTTAAACAAGGCTCCGCCATTCGTGGCGGTGTGCCAATTTGCTTTCCGTGGTTTGGTAATAACGGCACGCCTGCCCATGGCTTTGCTCGCACCCATTTGTGGGATTTAACAACGCATGAAATCAGCCCGAATCAAGTAAGTTTGACATTCTCTTTGTTCGCAGAAGATAAAACGCTGATTGCCACAATTCAAATGTTATTTTCTGAACAATGCGAACTCATTTTTACCAATTATTCGCAAGAGAATGCGCAATTAGCGTTACATAGTTATTTTAATGTGGGCGATATTCAACAGGTGCAATTACACAATTTACCAACCACAACCTTTAACTCATTGACAAAACAACAAGAAACTGTGCCATCACCACGTACCATTGGGGAAAATGTGGATTGTATTTATTCCGCTCAACAAGGCGCAACGATTATTGAAGATCAGGCTTATCAACGTACGATTACGGTTGAACATCAAAATGCCTCCGACACTGTGGTATGGAATCCATGGCATAAACCGACGAGCAGTATGTCAGAAACGGGTTATCAAACCATGGTTTGTGTGGAAACCGCACGGATTAAACAGGCTTTACAGCAGGAAAGTGTTGGGGTAAAAATTCAGGTAAAATCCACCGCAGTTTAACCTTAACGCTCAGGGTAGCGATCACTTTCGCTACCTGACTTCCCTCTTGAAATTTCCCAATTTATCACCATTTTATGATTAACAGTTTCAAAAATTCATAAGGAGAAAAGATGAAAACCTATCAATTTTCACTGTCAAGAGCGCATGTTATCGCACAACGTATTAGCACATTAATGAAAGAAACGGCACAACTGGCTTTGCAAAAATACAGTTATCACCTTGATAAAAACGATATGCTTTATTGGGAAAGTGAAAGCAAGCGTCAGGCGGTATTACAAAAAATTGAGGACAATAGTCAGCAATTTTTACAATATGAAAACGACTATATAAAATTTAGCGAAATATTGGCACAGTTACGTAAAACCATTGCGCAGGCCAATCAAAAAACGGGGATTTCCGATCGGTTAACGGATATTCGTCTGCTTGATACGCAATTAAGTTTTCTAAATGATATTCAACAAAATGGTGATGTGGCCGATGACAACGCCACTGATTTTGTCAACGAAATGCAAGATCGTTTAACGATTTATGCCAAATTAGAAACGGAATCCGCCCGTTATAATGCCATTGAGCGTGATTTTCCGCTATTAATTAAAACAGAAAATGCGGAACAAACCGCTTTGCGTCAACAAAAAATGGCACAATTAAAGAATCAACGTATTCGTTTGAATGATGAAATTCGGGATCTGAACGGTGCAACCTCCATTCAGATTGAATTAGATGACGCCATGGCGGAAGCCTTAAATCTGGCCTAATAAAATATAAAACGGTGTGGTTGCGACCGCAAAGAGGCGCCCTCGGGCATCTGTTTGAAAACGCACCTGAACAATACCGAGCTACTCTAATTGAACATTAGAGTAACAGATAAAATGATGGGTATCGACCCGCCTAAGATGAATTGCCTTGTTTCTTTGTTGGTTGTGATGTCATCTAGGTTGCGTAATGTATATTGTCATACCCTTTTGTTGGTTGCTGATTGTTTATTGCTAGTTGAGCTTTCGGTATTGTTCAGTTTTCTTTATTATTATGGGAGTTTTTATGAATCAAAACATTATTCCAAATACGAATGACCAACGCTCTACACTATGGATTGCTTATGCCTTATTTGGGGCGGGCATTCTGTTTGGCGGATTACCCGCTATTGCGGGCGTCATTCTGGCTTATATTAAGAAAAATGAAGTGTTTGGGGCTTACCAAGATCATTATCGTTTCTTAATCCGCACGTTCTGGGGAACCCTATTGGGTTTCGTGGTGGGTGGCATTCTTTCGATTATCGGCATTGGTGCATTGATTATTTGTGCGGCATCTATTTGGTATATTTTCCGCATTGTCGTCGGCGCATTGCGTTTAAAAGAAAATGCGACAGTGACACCGACAGGCTGGTTTAAATAATTATCAGCATAACAAAATAAACCCTGTTTTAAACAGGGTTTATTCATTCTCTTATTTATCCAAAAACAACGCCGCTGCCCCACGCACGCCGCCTGAATCGCCATATTTGGCTTTTTTAATCACTGGCACTTTAGCACTTCGCATTAAATGGGCGGGTAAGGCGTTTGGTAAGGCCTCATAGAGATAATCAAAATTAGATAACCCGCCACCGAGAACAATTAAGTGCGGATCAAACGCAGTAATAATATTACCAATAGAAATCGCCGCCAATTCCACAAAAAGATCCACAAATTCCACCGCAGTTTTATCCTTGGCATAAAAGCGATCTATAATGTCTTTGGCTGATAACTGTTCACCTTTTAAATCATGATATAACAATTCAAAACCACGACCCGATAAATAAGTATCTAAACAGGCTTGATTGCCACAACCACAGCGGTAAATCGGTGCTTTGTCCCAACCGAGTAATTTTAAGGCGTGATAGTTTAATTGCAAATGGCCTAATTCGCCCGCCATGCCCACTTTACCGGAATGTACTTTGCCGTTAAACACCAATCCGCCACCAAAACCCGTACCTAAAATTAAACCTAACACAAAAGGATAGTGCTGATTTTCGCTGTCCCACGCCTCCGATAAGGCAAAGCAGTTGGCATCATTTTCCGCACGCACTTCTCGCCCTAATAATGCCGACAAATCTTGCAAAATCGGCTTGTTGTCCGCCACTCGAATATTGGTAATTTCCGCTAACCCTGTTTCACGGTTAACAAAACCGGGTAAGCCCAAGCCTACCGTGCCTTTTTCACCGAATTTTTGATCCGCCCGATTCACTAAATCCACAATCGCTTGCAACCATTGTTGATAGCTGTCTTTCGGGGTTTCAATGCGTTCGCTGTATTGTTTTTCTAACTGTGCATTAAAGGCCGCCAATTCAATTTTGGTGCCGCCAATATCTAATCCATATAACATAAAAAACTCCTGTTTTTTTTCACCGCACTATTTGACAAATAATAATCTATTTTGCTGAAAAATCTGTTTCTTTTCAAGATAAAAGAACATGACGGCATGGACAATCCAAGCAATCAAGGTGCTAATCAATAAATCAATCGGATGGTGCATGCCTAAACGTAAACGGCTCACCAACATCAATACCGACCACAACAAGACGCCCCCCACTAACACTTTAGAGGCAAAACGACAGCGCCCCATAAGTTGGGTAAAGCCCACCGCTAATAATAGCCAACTGGCGGAAAAAATCGTATGGCCTGATGGGAAAGAATAGCCTGTTTCTCGCTCACGGTGATGAACTAACCAAGCGGGTGTTTCAGTTTTATTGGCATAAAATTGGCTGACAATCACCGCACGTTGTTCACGGGTTTGATCGTAAAAATAGTCCGTTGACACACCGCTTTGTTCTGCCAAGGCACTGACATAAGGACGAGGTTCGGCAAACACCGTTTTGGCAGCGGTTTTAATGCCTTGCGTGATCACCATCGAAATGGCCATAATGATCACCGCACTTATCCATTTTGATTTGCTGGAAAAAAGTGGCAAAAAACATAAGGCCAACACCGCACAACTTATCACCGCATAAGGCACACTCCCCGTTTCGGTTAACCCATATAAAATATAATCAAATGCGGTTAAATCACCATCACCTTGCCATTGCCATGAAAAAATCCACGCAAAAAATGGCACAAGGCAAAGTAAAAAAGTATATAATGAAAGGCGTTTTAGCATAGCGGCTGTCCTATGTAATAAAGTATGTAATGAAATGTAATTGAGAAATCTATTTTATCACTAGAAAACTAAAAGCAAAATAAGGATTTATTTTATGGCGAAAATTCAGCTTGTGACTGAAGCCAATTTACCGACCGAATTCGGTATTTTTAAGATTGTCGGATTTGAATTCCCTGAGAGCAAAAAAGAACATGTGGCCTTGGTGATGGGCGATATTCGAGATGGTCAACCGGTGTTGGCTCGTATTCATTCCGAATGTTTAACCGGCGATACGCTGTATAGTTTAAAATGCGATTGCGGTTTTCAACTCGCTAGCGCCTTGCGTCAAATCAGTGAAGAAGGCCGTGGTGTGTTGATTTATCACCGAGAAGAAGGCCGTGGCATTGGGTTAATTAACAAAATTCGGGCCTATGCTTTGCAAGATCAGGGCATGGATACCATTGAGGCCAATTTAGCCTTGGGGTTTGCCGCAGACGAACGTAATTTTGCGGTTTGTGCGGATATTTTTGCGTTATTAGGCGTTAATCAAGTACGCTTATTAACCAACAATCCGGCGAAAATTGAGACCATGAAAAAAGCAGGCATTAATGTGGTTGAACGGGTGCCGTTAAACGTGGGTGAAAATCGTTACAACACCGCTTATTTAGACACCAAAGCGAAAAAAATGGGGCATTATATTGTGCATCATCAAGGCGAGGCAGAAAATAGCGAAAAACATTTTTTAAATTGTCCCCATTGTTTGTCGGAAATTCCATCCAAATAAGCCCCAATTTTATGACATAGATCACAAAATTTGTGACTAATTGCAAATTTTTATTGTTGCAAGATTGTTACAATTATAAAATAGCGGATTATTATTTCACATGCTTGTGATGTTTGTTTTTTGAAGGACACATAACTATGGCTACGCCACAAATTCTTATCGTTGAAGATGAAACAATTACGCGCAATACCTTAAAAAGTATTTTCCAAGCGGAAGGTTATCATACCTTTGAGGCTTGCGACGGTAATCAAATGCAACAAATCCTCGCCAACAAAGAAATCCATTTAATCGTGATGGATATTAATCTACCGGGTAAAAACGGCTTGATGTTAGCCCGTGAATTGCGTGAACACACCAAAACGGCACTGATGTTTTTAACCGGTCGTAATAACGAAGTGGATAAAATTCTCGGCCTAGAAATCGGCGCAGATGATTACATCACCAAACCGTTTAACCCAAGAGAATTAGCCATTCGGGCCCGTAATTTGTTACAACGTACCATGGGCGAGGAAAAAGACGATCCGAAAGTCGATACCTACCGTTTCAATGGTTGGACGTTAGATGTCAATCAACATGCGTTGATTAACCCAGAGGGTGAAATTCTGAAATTACCACGCAGCGAATTTCGTGCCATGGTACATTTCTGCCAAAACCCCGGCAAAATTCAAACCCGTGAAGAATTATTGAAAAAAATGACGGGACGTGACCTGAAAGAAAATGATCGCACGGTAGATGTCACCATTCGTCGCATTCGTAAACATTTTGAAGATCATGCGGGAACACCCGAAATCATCTCCACCATTCATGGTGAGGGTTATCGTTTTTGTGGTCACTTAGAATAACCCCTTTCAAGCGACATTTAAGTGCGGTGAAAAATTTAGCCGAATTTTTACCGCACTTTTTCTTGATTATTCCCCTTGTTTATTTGTACATTGCCCCGATATTAGGTAGAATTGTCTTATCTTTTGAAATCAACGAAATACTATGACCAAGAAAAAAAATAAAGTCGGTTCCAATACTATTGCGTTAAATAAACGGGCTAGACACGAATATTTTATTGAAGAAGAAATTGAGGCGGGTCTTTCCCTGCAAGGTTGGGAAGTGAAATCCATGCGTGCGGGCAAAGCCAATATTAGTGACAGCTATGTGATTTTTAACAACGGGGAGGCCTATTTATTTGGGGCCACCATTCAACCCTTAAGCGTGGCCTCTACCCATATTGTGTGCGACCCTACTCGAACCCGTAAACTATTGTTAAGCAAACGAGAATTAGATAGCCTATTTGGCAAAGCAAATCGTGATGGATTCACCATTGTGGCCTTGTCGCTGTATTGGAAAAATGCGTGGGCGAAAATTAAAATTGGCTTGGCCAAAGGCAAAAAATTACACGATAAACGTGACGATATTAAAGATCGTGAATGGAAAGTTCAAAAAGATCGAATTATGAAACATGCCCAGCGTGGCTAATCACTCATTTTAATTAACTACTTGGAGAATATGAATGGCACAGGATCAAGATCCTTGGGCAGCACCGGGAACGAATTCAGACAATTCCTCGGCGCAAAAGCCAACTAATCAACCCACAGATGAACCGAAAAAATCGCAAGATAACGAGCAATCGCCGCCCGATTTAGAGGAGGCCTTTACCAATTTGCTGAAAAAATTATCCGGCAAAAATAAAGGTAATGGCTCAAATAATACCCCGAACAATAAATTACCCGAAATTAATGTCGGTAAATTATTGCCCCTTGCCGTATTGGTTGGCGCCGTGGTGTGGGGATTAAGCGGTTTATATACGGTGAAAGAGGCTGAACGTGGCGTAGTAACACGTTTTGGTCAACTGCATGCGATTGTGCAACCGGGTTTAAACTGGAAACCGACATTTGTGGATCAAGTGTTGCCGGTGAATGTTGAACAAGTCAAAGAGCTGAAAACCCAAGGCTCCATGCTCACGCAAGATGAAAACATGGTGAAAGTTGAATTAACCGTGCAATATCGTGTGCAAGATCCGGCCAAATTCTTATTCAGCGTGACCAATGCGGAAGATAGCTTGGGCCAAGCCACCGACAGTGCGTTGCGTTATGTGGTCGGTCACATGACCATGGATAATATTTTAACCACTGGCCGTTCCGTGGTGCGTGAAGATACGTGGAAAGCCCTCAATGAGATCATTAAGCCTTATGATATGGGCTTGGAAGTGATTGATGTAAACTTCCAGTCTGCTCGTCCACCGGAAGATGTGAAAGACGCCTTTGATGATGCCATTAAAGCACAAGAAGATGAACAGCGTTATATTCGTGAGGCCGAGGCCTATGCCCGTGAACGTGAGCCGATTGCTCGAGGCAATGCGCAACGTATTTTAGAAGAGGCCACGGCGTATAAAGAACAAATTGTGTTAGATGCCAAAGGGGAAGTGGAACGTTTTCAACGTTTGTTGCCGGAATTTAAGGCAGCGCCTGAGGTATTAAAAGAACGCTTATATATTCAAACCATGGAAAATCTGATGGCCAAAACGCCAAAAGTGATGATGGATGCCGGCAATAATTTAACCGTGTTACCTATGGATCAGTTATTACGCCAGAAACCAGCGAGCGTGCCAGAAACGGACGTACAGCGTTTTGAAAAAACCATTCCAAGCTCAAGTAATAGCAGTAGCAGTAATAATAGTGCGGTCAATTCTCAGCCAGTTTATAACGTGCCAAGCTCAACCAACAATAATCGCCAAGGGAGATTTAACTAATGCGTAAATATTTAACTTCCATTGTGATCGTATTAGCCTTGGTGCTTTATTCTAGCCTTGTGGTGGTACAAGAAGGCAGCCGTGGCATTATGTTACGTTTTGGCAAAGTGCAACGTGACGTCGATAACAAAGTCAAAGTCTATTCACCGGGTTTGCACTTCAAAGTGCCGGTATTAGATAGCATGAAATTGCTTGACGCTCGAATTAAAACCTTAGACGGCCAAGCGGATCGTTTTGTCACCGTGGAGAAAAAAGACCTTTTAGTGGATTCCTATGTCAAATGGCGAATCAGCGATTTTGGCCGTTTCTTCACCACCACGGGTGGCGGTGATTACACCCAAGCCTCGAATTTATTACGCCGTAAAGTCAACGACCGTTTGCGTTCTGAAATTGGTTCCCGCACCATTAAAGACATTGTGTCTGGCACCCGTGGCGAATTAATGGCAGATGCGAAAAAATCCCTCAGTACAGGCCAAGACAGCACGGCAGAATTAGGAATCGAAGTCATTGATGTGCGAATTAAGCAAATTAATTTGCCCGATGAAGTGTCCTCCTCTATCTATCAACGTATGCGTGCCGAACGTGACGCCGTTGCCCGTGAACACCGTTCACAAGGGAAAGAAAAAGCCGCCTTTATTCAAGCGGATGTGGATCGTAAAGTCACGTTAATTACGGCCAATGCGAATAAAACCGCACAAACCTTACGAGGTGAGGGCGAGGCTACCGCAGCCAAATTATATTCTGACGCCTTTGCACATGAAACCGAATTTTACAGTTTCTTACGCAGTCTAAAAGCCTATGAAAACAGCTTTGCGGGTTCGGATAACATGATGATCTTAAAACCGAATAGCGAATTTTTCCGTTATATGCAGGCACCAAAGAAATAATTTTAAAAAAGTCTAATCACTGGATTAGGCTTTTTTATTGAGCTTTAAACTAAAAAATAGTAAAGTATCTAGGTTAATTTTTTTAAACACTAACAGGAAATGATTATGGGAAAAAGTGTGGTTGTCCTCGGCGCCCAATGGGGTGACGAAGGAAAAGGCAAAATCGTTGATTTATTAACCGACCGAGTAAAATATGTGGTGCGCTATCAAGGCGGCCATAATGCAGGTCATACCTTAATTATCAATGGCGAGAAAACCGTATTGCGTTTAATTCCAAGCGGTATTTTACGTGAGGGCGTCACTTGCTTAATCGGTAACGGCGTGGTGCTTTCTCCCTCTGCTTTAATGCAAGAAATGGGCGAATTAGAAAGCCGTGGTATTAAAGTGCGTGAACGTTTATTGATTTCCGAAGCCTGTCCATTAATCTTGCCTTATCACGTGGCAATGGATCACGCCCGTGAGGCAGCCTTAGGCAATAATAAAATTGGCACCACTGGCCGTGGTATCGGCCCTGCTTATGAAGATAAAGTGGCACGCCGTGGTTTACGTGTCAGCGATTTGTTTAACCGTGAAAAATTTGCGGAAAAACTGAAAACTATTTTAGATTACTATAATTTCCAACTGGTCCATTACTACAAAGCGGAACCCGTCGATTATCAAAAAACCTTAGATGATGTGATGGCCGTTGCCGACGTATTAATTGGCATGGTGGCAGACATCAGCACCCTATTAGATACCGCTCGCAAAAATGGCGACAATATTTTATTTGAGGGCGCACAAGGCACCATGTTAGATATTGACCACGGCACCTATCCGTTCGTCACCAGCTCCAACACCACCGCAGGTGGTGTGGCAACGGGCGCTGGTTTTGGCCCTCGTAACTTGGATTATATTTTAGGCATTATCAAAGCCTACTGTACCCGTGTGGGTGGTGGTCCATTTGCCACCGAATTATTTGATGATATCGGTGCTGAAATTGCACGCAAAGGCAACGAATTTGGTGCGGTCACCGGTCGCCCACGCCGTTGTGGTTGGTTTGACGCCGTTGCCATGCGTCGTGCCATTCAAATTAACAGCATTTCAGGGTTCTGCATGACCAAATTGGACGTATTGGATGGCTTTGATGAAGTCAAAATCTGCGTCGGTTATAAATTACCGAATGGTGAAATCGTGGACTTCGCTCCCCTTTCTGCCAAAGATTGGGAGGGCGTTGAGCCAATTTATGAAAGCATGCCAGGTTGGAAAGAAAATACTTTCGGCGTCACGGATGTTAATCAATTACCGCAAGCCACCCGTGATTATGTCAAACGCATTGAACAAGTCACTGGCGTACCGGTGGCGATTCTGTCTACTGGCCCTGATCGTGTTCAAACCATGATTTTGCAAGATCCTTTTGCTGTTTAATCACCACCCACTCCCCCATTCTGCGCAATGGGGGACGACTTAGGATAAGCCATGCTAACGGAACCACCGCACAACGTTCGAGGTTATTTCAATCCAATAACCCTCAAACGGCTCTTTTACGCCGTCGTAAGTTTGGCGTTTCTTGTGCTTGCGACGCTTATCCTTATCGACCAATATGTTGGCTACAAAGTCCGCCATGATATTTATCGCAATGTCAAGGACACCCCCTACCGTCCCTATGCCGTGGTATTAGGCACCGCCAAATATGTCACCAAAAACACCCCAAATCAATTCTATAATTATCGTTTAGAAAGCACAAAAGCCTTATTTGACTCGGAAAAGATTGACTATATTTTATTGAGTGGGGACAACCGTACATTACAATACAACGAACCCCGCACCATGCGACGAGATCTGATTAAAATGGGCATTGCCCCGCAATATTTATACCCCGATTATGCCGGCTTTCGCACCCTCGACAGCATTATTCGCGCCAAAGAAGTCTTTCATGCGGAACCCATGATTATCATCTCACAGGCATTCCATTGCGAACGAGCCTTATTTATTGCCCAATATCACCATATCAATGCCATCTGTTTTGCCGCAGACAACCCCGATATCTACACCCTCACCCGCTTTCGTGAAATTTTTGCCCGCTTCTTAATGGTATGGGAATTACTGACCGAAAAAAAACCGCACTTTTTGGGGGAACCAGAACCCTTGCCGGCCCCGTTAAATCGGTTAGCAACGGAAGAATAGTGCGGTGGGAAATAGGGGGAAATTATCCCGCACTGACGTACGGGGCGACGCATGTCTAACTACGCCGTAGCTCGATCACGCAAGATATGGAGTATCGTTACTATGCTTAACCCTGTACGTGATGCAGGGCATTTCACCCCGACCACTTATCACTTCATTAATTTATTTTGTATACATTTCAATCTCAACTTGTGCAAAAAAAAACAATGATAAAATGCAAAAAATTTCACGGTTAAATAGTATTTTTGTAGGCTATGAGATACCAAATCTATAATTTTCTTCAAAAACAAAGGAATTTTTATGACAATAGAAAAAAACACACTTAACCGCTGTAAACTTTGGGGGGTATTATTTGTAACGTTACTTCCGCCACTATCCTACTTGCTTTATCTGCAATACACTGGAGATACTAGTGATGCTGCCATTTTACTATTTGTTCATTTTTTACAACTCTTTTCGGTGCTAATTTTATGCAGTATATCCAAATTCATTATAAACACAAAAGACAAATTTTGGCATAAAACCTTAACCATATTATTTATGATTTTTATTTATATCGGTGAAAATTATTGGATATATCATCTATTCAAAGATAGTTTACAAAATTCACATTATATATTTCTCGGTACTACATTTCTTGATCTTGTAATCAGTATGATCTATGTTTGGTGGGCTGATACTTGGGTTCAAAAACTAGAAAAATAACAAACTGTTATAACTTAGTGTTGATGATTTGTGTTTTCCCTGATTATATTTACAAGGTATGTATTTTTAAATTAATTTTCAAATTTTTTTGTAAATAATTAAAAAAATATCTTCCTTTTATTTTAATCTACGATAACATCCAAATTATTAATAATACAAAACAATAAATAATAAAAAGGAGTAATTTATGAAACTTCTCAAAACAATTTTAGTAGGTTCTTTATTTTTAATTTCTCAAAATGCTTTTGCTTATGGTTGCAATGATTTCTCAAGAAGTAAAAATGAATATTGCACCCCTGATGGTTCAAGATTATATTATTATGGTGAAGTCACCAAAGAAATGAAACAAATTAAAAGTACATTTAGGGGAAAAACTTACACATATAAAGATTTGATTCAGCCTTTAAATCCTGATGAAATAGTTGGTTTAGAAGAGTTTTCAAAAGATATTGATAGTTTTTATTGGGAACTAGATAGAAAATTAAATAATCTAACAGAACCCCAATTTATGCAAGTTCTACAAATTCGTGGTGATTATGTAGAGAAAATATTAAATAACAAATATTACAGTCATGATATTATCAATTCCTTAATAGGAATAGATAAAAGAATTATATCTTTATTTGATAAATTCAATGTAACAAAAGAAAATCAAAACTTATTCAAAAAAGGTTCTTCTGAAAAACATAAAATATTAAATATAATGGAAAACCATATTAAATTACAAACATATTAAATTACAAACATATTAAATTACAAACATTTTAAAAAGTAACAAGAAGCAATAATATCATTATTGCTTCTTGTTACTTTTTAAGCATTAAAGTGAGCCTATCCCACATTTTGTGTAAACACCAATTTCACTTAAAGGTGATCATTTAAACGATCACCAAATTCTAGCACAAAATGGTTCAATGCTGCTCGCCAATTTCGGATTGGCATTGAGCATTTGCCAGCTTTTGGCGATTAAGGGGTATTTTGCTTGCCATTTTTGCTCAAAATTAGCTAATTCTTGCAAGGCAACTTGTTCCGTAACGGCTTGATAAATCAGCTTTAAATCCGCTGTTACGGCTTTGTAATCTTTCCAACTGACGTATTTCAAACTATTACGAACCATATGCACGATACAAAGCTGAATTTTCGTTTCAGGAAAAACAGTATTAATCGCATCAGGAAAGCCTTTTAAACCGTCAATGCATGCGATCAGAATATCCTGTACGCCACGATTTTTAAGCTCGGTTAGCACGTTTAACCAAAATTTTGCCCCTTCATTTTCGGCAATCCAAAGCCCTAACAGCTCCTTGCGTCCTTCCAAATTCACGCCAAGAGCGACAAACACGGCTTTATTGATAATCCGTCCACCTTGGCGAACTTTCACCACGATACAATCCAGATAAACAATGGTATACTCTGCGTTAAGGGGTTCATTTTGCCATTCAATAATGCGTTCTTTGACTGAATCTGTTACCCGAGAAATTAAGCTAGGCGAAATATCAGCATCATAAAATTCCTTAAACGAATCAACAATCTCTTGATTACTTAACCCTTTGGCATATAAAGCAATGATTTGCTCATCCATACCCTTGATGCGAGTCTGATTTTTCTTATAACCGAGATGTGAGGTCAACTCAGTATTGAGAGCGGTTTCCACGGTCATTTTTTTCAGCATTCGAGAAAGCTGATTGAGATCTTATGGCGTTTTGAAATTTTTGGCGAGTTCATTAGCCAATAATTTAATTTGTTGTTCATTCATAATGAAAATACCTGTTTTGGTTATTATCTCAGAAACAGGTATTTACACAAATTTTGTTCTAGGCTCCATAAACATTAAGAACTACGGATAAATATATTATATATCAATCATTCTAACATTAAAAAGCAATAACATTTCTGTTATTGCTTTTATCTTTTTAAGCACCTATAACAAAATCTCTCGCACACCACTATAAACCAAATATCCCCCAAAAGCTAAAAATATAACACCCGCCACATTATCAATATAACGACTATATTGACTATAAAAACGTTTTGCTAAAGGACGAGAAAATAACAAAGAAACGGTGTAAAAATAGAAAAAGGTTTCAATCAGAATAATAATAAATGCGGTGACCATTTGCCAGATTTCTTGCATATTGACTAACACCAAAGACATCACACTACTGAAATAAATCACCACTTTAGCATTAGATAAATTGACCCATAAGCCTTTCATGATTTCGGCTTTAACGGTCGTTTTCTGGTTAAAATCCTGTTCCGTAAGTTCAGCAAACACGGTATTTTGCCGACTTTTGGCCATTTTTACGCCAAGATAAGCCAAATAACTGCCACCGAGTAACATAATGACGCCATGTAAAATCGGTAAGGTTTTAAATAAAATCGCCAAGCCTAAAATCGCTGCGGCGGCCCACATGGCCACGCCAAGGGTGATACCCAAAATACCACAAATCGTATTGCGTCTTGAATTACTGGCCGCCATGCGACTCACATATAAAAAATCAGGGCCGGGGCTTAATAAACCGAAAAAATGCACAATAATTAAATTCAGCATGTTACACCACAAATGACATCAAAAAATAAGCCAACACGGCATAGCCAGCGGCCAGCACATCATCAACCATAATCCCAAAACCGCTTTCTAATTTTTGATCAAAATATTTAATCGGAAAGGGTTTCCAAATATCAAATAAACGAAAGAGTACAAATGCCAATACATTGCCGATAATCAAATGTTCGGCGAATAATCCAACCATGCCAATTTGTACAATCCAAATGCCAACAAATTCATCCCAAACAATGGCACCATGATCATGAATACCCATATCATCAGCGGTTTTTTGGCATAAATAACAGCCTACAAAAAAGCAAACTGCGGTGAAAATAATGAATATTTTTAATGGTATGATTTGCATGAATAATATACCAATCAATAATCCAGCCAAACTGCCCCAAGTACCTGGGGCGGGATGAATTAAACCTGAACCCAAGCCCACCGCAAGCAAATGCACAGGGTTGGTTAAGCGAAGTCGTTGTAATGGGGTTTTTATGCTGTCTGTCATGATTTAAAATGTTCAAAGCTAGAGATATGTAAATCTACCATTTTTCCCTGTCGTTGGTAAGTCATATTTTGCTGTGGATTTTTTTCCACGATACGACCAATACAGGTATAAGGCACCTTTAATGGGGCTAAATAGTGATCCAATAAGGCTTTTTGATGATCGGGAACCGTAAAGCAAAGTTCATAATCTTCGCCCCCTTGCAAAGCAAATTGCTCCGCTTGTTCTCGTCCATATAACTTGACCAAGGCAGGAGAACAGGGTAAATCTTCTAGATTTAACACCGCACTTACCCCACTTCGATCTAAAATATGCCCGAGATCACCGACTAAGCCGTCAGAAAGATCTAACGCACAATAGGATAATTGATGTTGCGTTAAAGCTAATCCAAGGGAAATTCTAGGGGTCGGTCTGAGATTGCGTTGAATTAAATAGCTTTCTTCTAAATTCACCGCACTTTTCTTGCCTTGATACAAATCGGAAAGCAAATAAAAACCGGCTAACCCATCTCCGATTGTCCCAGATACATAAATCCAATCCCCCACTTTCGCTTGATCACGGCGAAGTGCGGTGTTTTTTTCCACAAATCCTTGGGCAGTAATGGTAATAGACGGCACGCTTCCACTGGTGGTATCGCCACCAATTAAGGCAACATGATGCTCATTCAAGATTTCAAACATGCCCTGACTAAAAGCTCGTAACCAATTTTCATCTGCTTTCGGCAAGGTTAAAGCTAATGAAATCCATGCAGGTTCAGCCCCCATGGCAGCCAAATCGCTTAAATTGGTGGCCACGGCTTTATAACCTAAATCTCGGGGATCAATATTTGGATAAAAATGCGAATTTTCTACCATGGTATCAGTGGTAATGGCCAAGGATTTGCCGGTTGGAATGGTGGTTAATGCACAATCGTCACCAATATTGAGTTGTACATCCACACGTTGTACAGATTGCTGTGTGAAAAAAGTATCAATGAGATCAAATTCAGTTTTCGCCATGATCGTTACCTAAAAAAAGAGTGGGCATAACTAAGCCCACTTTTTCGTTGTGATTTTCTATCGACGCCCTAAAGACGGTGCCACTTTATCTAATACGCCATTGACATATTTATGGCTATCGTCTGCCCCAAAGGTTTTAGCCACTTCAATAGCCTCATTGATCACCACTTTATAAGGCACATCAAGCACATATTTCAATTCATAGGTCGCTAAACGCAAAATGGCTTTTTCAATCGGAGTTAATTCTTCCGACGTGCGGTCTAAAAAAGGTGCTAAGGTGCTATCTACCGCCGCTAAATTATCCACAGTTTGACGGAATAATTGACGGAAATAGGCCACATCTACGCCTTTTAAATCTTGTTCAGACACAAAAGCCAATTCCACTTCTGCGGCCTCATTTTGCGAAACAGCCCAAGAATACAAGGCTTGTACAGCACATTCTCTGGCACGACGACGTGCTGACGGTTTCTTCACTGGTTCAGTCATAGGATTGCCCATTGTTATTTAATTTGATCAAGTAAGTTGATCATTTCTAACACGACTAATGCAGCCTCAGCCCCTTTATTGCCTGCTTTGGTGCCTGCACGCTCAATGGCTTGTTCAATATTTTCGGTGGTTAATACACCAAATGCCACTGGAATATCCGCATCAAGAGAAACATGACCAATTCCACTGCTCGCTTCACCAGCCACATATTCAAAATGGGCTGTACCACCACGAATAACCGTACCTAAAGCAACGATACCGTCATATTTTTTGCTATCCGCTAAACGGCGAACGGCTAATGGCAATTCATAAGCCCCTGGGACTTTCACCAAGGTAATATTTTCATCTTTCACTTGACCAACACGTTTTAACGCATCAATCGCCCCATCCACTAAACTGTCATTAATAAAATGATTAAAACGAGCCACTACGACGGCAATTTTTGCATTGGGTGCGGCTAATACGCCTTCTAATACTTGCATTTTGTTTCCTTTATAAATAAACACTGAATGACCGTTGATTCTAGCACATAATTGATAATAAAAAAAGGAAACCAATTTGGTTTCCTTTCAGTGAAATTCAAAATGAATTATTTCGTTACAGCCTCTTTTACTTCTGCTGCTTTCTCTGAAACGGCGTCTGCTGCGGCAGCCGCTTTTTCTTTCGCTGCATCTTTCATTTCTGTCATTTTGTCTGAGGCTGAATCTTTCATCTCAGTCATTTTGTCTGACGCTGCGTCTTTCATTTCTGTCATTTTTTCTGACGCTGAGTCTTTCATCTCAGTCATTTTTTCTGACGCTGAATCTTTCATCTCGGTCATTTTTTCTGACGCTGAATCTTTCATCTCGGTCATTTTGTCTGAGGCTGAATCTTTCATCTCGGTCATTTTATCTGCTGCCGCATCTTTCATTTCTACCATTTTGTCTTTAGCTTCGCCGGCTTTTTCTACCATGGCATCTTTGGCTTCAGTTGCTTTTTCTACGGCAACATCTTTCATTTCTTTTGCTGCTTCAACCGTCGCATCTTTGGCTTCAACCACGCTTGCTTTTGCCTCTTCTACTTTAGATGACATTTGATCTTTTGATGCTTGATCACAAGCGGCTAATGCGAATACTGAACTTAATACTAATGTTGCTAATACTGATTTTTTCATTGTTTTTTCCCTAAATAAATGTTTGTTTAATAATATCGGTCTTGCCGATGGTTGCATATTGTGAACAATTTTATTGTAAAATGCAAAAAATTTTACACTCTCTTTACAATTCAAGTCATTTGATTAAATCAAATGGTTTCACGTTCGACTAAAAAAACAGAGCAAAGTTCCCTTTGCCCTGTTAATTGCTTAATTTTTATCAATCACCTTATTCATCAATGGTACGCAATAATTCATTGATACCGACTTTACCAAGGGTTTTAGCATCTACTTTTTTCACAATCACGGCACAATAAAGGCTATATTTTCCGCATTTAGACGGCAAACTACCAGACACCACCACAGAACCGGCAGGCACTCGACCATAATGAATTTCACCGGTTTCACGATCATAAATACGTGTAGATTGACCAATAAACACGCCCATGGAAATCACGCAACCATCTTCCACAATGACACCCTCAACCACCTCAGAACGAGCACCGATAAAACAGTTATCACCAATAATGGTTGGATTGGCTTGCAACGGTTCTAATACCCCACCAATGCCTACGCCACCAGAAAGGTGCACATTTTTACCGATTTGAGCACAAGATCCCACGGTCGCCCAGGTATCCACCATGGTTCCCTCGCCCACATAAGCCCCGATATTCACATAAGACGGCATTAACACGCAATTTTTTGCAATATAGGCCCCTTTACGCACGGTCGCTGACGGCACCACACGAAAACCTTCTTCAGCAAAACGTTGTTCGGTGTAATCAGCAAATTTCAACGCCACTTTGTCATAATATTTGGTTTCCGCACCGTCAATCACTTGGTTATCGTTGATACGAAATGAAAGTAACACAGCTTTTTTCAACCATTGATGGGTGACCCATTCGCCATTCATTTTTTCTGCCACACGATAAGTGCCTTTGTCTAATCCCTCAATAACCTGTTCAATAGCTGAACGTGTTTCAGCGTCAACGGTTTTTGGGGTAATCTCTGCACGTTTTTCAAAGGCATTTTCAATGATTGTTTGTAAATTTGACATAAATTTTCTTTCCTATTTGTCGATATAAAATAATTTAACGAGTTTTACCATAACTTGCGGTAAAATTCACCTGTTCTTAACGATATTTTTTGCCGTCATCGCCGTCTTGTTCGGTTTTAAAGCGACGGTGTAACCACATATACTGATCCACCCCTTTCATAATTTCGCTCTCCACCACTTGATTCATCCGAATCGCAATCTCTTTTTCTGAACTCACATCCGTGAAATCCACCGGCGGAGAAATGGTGACGGTATAACCTGAATTATCCTTATTGCGTAACGGTGCAAAAGGAATGACCTTACTGGTGGGGGAGGCTTTCAGTAAATAATAAGATCCTGTGGTTGTGGCGGCATCTTGCACCGCAAAAAACGGAATAAACACCGCACTTTTTTGCCCATAATCATGATCAGGTGCATACCAAATCGTATCCCCTTGGCGGAGTGCTTTTACCATGGCTCGCAAATTTTTCCGATCCAATAAATGCTTATTGGAACGCATTCTTCCCCAAGCCTGTAACCAGTCCATAATCGGCTTGTCATTGGGACGATACACCCCAATCCCTGGGTGATAAAGCCCGACAATTCTCGCCCCTAATTCTAAGGTTAAGAAATGCACGCCCACTAAAATAATCCCATCTTTGGCATTTTCTTTTAGATATTCCACGCCATCAATTTTCGACCATTTTTTAATCCGTTGATCCGACCAAAACCACGCCATGCCAGTTTCAATAATGGCCATGCCCACATTATTTAAATGGGCTTGTAAGACTTCCTCTCGTTGTTGTGCCGACCAGTCAGGAAAAGCCAATTCAAGGTTACGCTGTGCAATTTTGGCACGACGCTTACCGACTTTTAATCGCTTAAATAGCCCACTTAATCCACTGCCAATTTTCACCAAACAAGGATAAGGCAAACATAATAGTAACCAATATAATCCCAAGCCTAACCAAAATCCCCAATATTTAGGATGCAGAAACGCTTTTTGAAACCTTGGATAAGGATGATGATTTTCCGACATAATGCCCCTCAATAAATAAACTCCGCATAGTTTAACCGAATTTCATCGAAATTTTAAGCCAAACTGTTTTATGCTGTGGTAAAATCAGCAAAAATATTTTTATTCTATACTATTAGGACATATTTTATGAATCAATTCTCTGCACAATTTCCCCATGCAAAAGTGTTAGTTCTTGGTGATGTGATGTTAGACCGCTACTGGTTTGGTGCGACTAACCGTATTTCTCCCGAGGCTCCGGTTCCCGTCGTTCGTGTACAAGAAAATGAAGAACGCGCAGGCGGAGCCGCAAACGTCGCCATGAATATTGCCTCACTGAACGTACCAGTTGAATTGCTCGGCTTAATTGGTCATGATGAAACAGGGGTTGCCTTAACGCACTTATTAGAACAACAAAAAATTGAGTGTAATTTTGTTAAATTAGACACCCATCCGACCATTACTAAATTACGTATTCTCTCTCGTCATCAACAACTATTACGTCTTGATTTTGAAGAAGATTTTCATCAAGCCCCGACCAATGACTTATTACAGAAACTAGAAAGTGCGGTGAAAAATGTCGGTGCTTTAATCCTCTCCGACTACGGCAAAGGCACCCTAGCGGAAGTTCAAAAGATGATTCAAATCGCACGCCAAGCCAATGTGCCTGTATTGATCGATCCAAAAGGGACTGACTTTGAACGCTACCGTGGAGCCACTTTATTAACGCCGAATATGTCCGAATTTGAGGCTGTGGTGGGAAAATGCCACAGCGAAAAAGATATTATTGAAAAAGGCTTAAAGCTGATTTCTGATATTAATTTAACCGCACTTTTAGTCACACGTTCAGAAAAAGGCATGACCTTATTACGCCCAAATCAACCAGCTTATCACTTACCAACCGTGGCCAAAGAAGTGTTTGATGTCACCGGTGCTGGTGATACCGTCATCAGTGTGCTTGCTACCGCTCTCGCAGATGGCCGTTCTTTTGAAGAATCTTGTTATTTAGCCAATATTTCTGCCGGTATCGTGGTGGGAAAACTCGGTACTTCTACAGTATCAACGGTGGAATTAGAAAATGCGATTCATGGCAGAACTTCTACTGGCTTTGGCATTATGAATGAAAGCGAACTCAAAACGGCAGTGCAATTAGCCAAAGATCGTGGCGAAAAAATTGTGATGACCAACGGTTGTTTCGACATTTTGCACCCTGGTCATGTTTCCTACTTAGAAAACGCCAGAAAACTCGGCGATCGCTTAATCGTTGCCGTGAACACCGATCATTCCGTTAAACGCTTAAAAGGCGAAACACGCCCAATCAATGATTTAGCCGGTCGCATGGCGGTACTCGCCGGCTTATCTTCTGTGGACTGGCTGGTTGCCTTTGATGAGGACACGCCACAACGTTTAATTGCTGAAATCTTACCTGATTTATTAGTTAAAGGTGGGGATTACAATCCTGAAGATATTGCGGGCGCCAAAGAAGTCTGGGCCAATGGCGGTGACGTTCAAGTCTTGAATTTTGAAAATGGTTGCTCCACCAGTAACGTCATTCAAAAGATCCAAGCGTTGAAAGATTAAGCAATTGAAAAGTGCGGTGAAAAAAGAACTTGTTTTTCACAAAATCTTTCTATATTATTACCGCACTTTTGAGAACAATCTCATTTTTCATATTTCAAATATGCGACTATAGCTCAGTTGGTTAGAGCACCACCTTGACATGGTGGGGGTCACTGGTTCGAGTCCAGCTAGTCGCACCATTTAACCCATTCATAACTCACCGTAACTAATCAAAAAACACAAATAAGCCCTTATTCAACGAGCTATTTCGTCGATTTAGATTATCGTAATCGCTCGGAATTGGTATTAACCATATCTAATCATGGATTTTAGTAGAATCTTTCTATTACTGCAAAAAATGCGTACTACTAAAAACAGGGAAAAGCCTTATCCTTTGTTCTTTAACAGCTCAATCACCTCTTTTAAAGCATTTATTTCACTGTCTTTTTGTTCCAGTAGTTTGTTATTTTGAACTAGAATTTCTTGACTATGTGATAACGATAATTTTAATTTCTCTATCTCAATCTGTAATAATGTTTCATTGACCCCCTGATATATTGATCCTAAAGGCGATTCAATTTGAAAACAGATATTCTTTTCTCCAGATGAAATCAGTTCAACAACATCAATGTCAAGAATTTGAGCTATTTTTTCTAATTTATCCAAGTAGAGTTTAGTTTCACCACGTTCAATTTTGGCATAACCATTTAAAGACATTTCCATTTTTTCAGCCATTTGTTCCTGTGACCAATCTTTTAACTCTCTGATTTTACGTATTTTTTCATTAACATTCATTATATACTCACTTTTAGGTTAATTAGCTCTACAAATCGTTGTGATAATGTACATTTTTTGTTGCTAGAATTCAATAAAATTTATATCTATAATAGCCAATAACTACAAATTCATTTATGGAGATTTCTTATGAGAGCACTTGCTAATGTCTTGTGGCACATTCCTTTTTTGGGCTTTCTAGACGCATTATTTTGTTTTTTTATTGGTTCTATTCTAACTATTACAGTTGTTGGGGCACCAATTGGTTTAGGGCTTATTCAATATTCTAAATTTTTATTATTGCCGTTCAAGTATGAAATGATCAAAAAATCGGATACTGATCTTGAATCAAATAAAGCGTGGAAGTTATATGGATTTTTGTTAAAAATCATCTACGTTCCATTTATTGGCTTACCTTTACTTTTAATCAGTATCATTCAAATTATAGCTTTGATCTTTTCAATTATTGGTATTCCTTGTGCTATTGTCCTTGCAAAATCATTAAGCACAATTTTTCAACCTGTTGAAAAAATTTGTGTTCCACGTTTGGTTGCTAATGCTATTCATCAGCATAATGCAGAAGAACAAATGAAAAAATATATCAAGGAGAAATAAATGAAAATCGTAAGATTAATTTTAACTGGTTTGTTTTTAATATCTATTTCATCAACTTCTATTGCCACAAGTTACCTTTCCGTCTTCAAATACGCAGTTTTAGAAAAAGCGACACCCGAAGATAGCAAAGAACTAACAAATCAAGTTAAAATTGAAGTAAAAGTTAAAAACACATCAAATTATCACGTGACTGGGCGTTGGGGTGCAACATATTATCCAGGTAGAGCGGAAAAATATATCAATGATTTTGATCGTTGTATGATTAAATTTGTCGCTAATTTTGCGGCTACAATGGATGACGCAATTTATGGTATTCGTGAATGTCAAATTAAAACCAATCAATTACCCCATCTAAATGCAAGATTTGAATAGGAGAATTTCAATGAAAAAATTAATTTTAGTCTCTACTTTGTTATCTACTGTTGCTATTCAAGCACATTCAAAATCCATTGATTTTGATAATAGTATGAATGGTGATTCTTTTTCTATCTCATATCCTAATGGGCTATTTTCTGACAAAGTTGAAAAATGTTTACGTGATGATGTGCAATATGATCCACCGCTAGATACCATGATTATTTCCACATTTAAGCATTGCGAAAAGAAAACTAAAGAAAATTTAACCAATGTTAAAAATAATAAAAACTTGAAGAGCGTAATTATTGTTACCCATTATTCCAATGAATCTGATGAAGAAACACCCCAATGTGCAGATTGGTGTACAAAAGCAATCACACTTCCACAGTTGCTTAAACAATAATATTTGGTCATAAAGTCTGCCCCCTACTTAATTGGTATTAGCCTAACTATTTAGGGGGCAGATCATCACCTCACGTTTTTATTCAATAGAATAATTAAGAACGTTTAACGCCTAACACAATATGTGAGGCTTTAATTAACGCACGTACTGGAGAACCCACCACAAGCCCAAGATTCTTGAGGCTAGTTTCAGTGATAATAGCCGTCAGTTCTACTCCACCTGCGGTTTTTACCGTCACTTCCGCATTCACTGCGCCATCGGTAACTTGTTGCACCACTGCATCAAATTGGTTGCGTGAAGATAAGATCAAATCGTTGTCAGTGGATAACATCACTGAGGGGGCTTTGAAAATCGCCACCACATCAGAGCCAACTTGTAAACCAAGATGCTGAGTACTTTCCGAGGTAATTGACGCCACTAATTTTTCGCCACTGGCTAAAGCCAGTTCGATCACATCCGTGGTGACGCCTGTTTTAATTTCTTGAACGGTTGCTTGAAGTTGGTTTCTTGCACTAATTGCCATAATTTTCCTTGTTAAATTAAAATAATAAATCACAAATTTCATTATAACGGAAAAATTTCACTTGAACATTATATATAAAAATATATAATGAATAAAAGATAATAAATTAGGTAGTAAAGTTTTGCGAGCTTCGTCCCACGTTGCTCGCTTTTTTTCTGCGGTTTAGCATTCGTGAACCATATTCACTTTAACGCTCAATCGCAAAACCTGAAAATGCTCGCTCGCCCTCATAAGCCTGGGTTAGCACACGACTAACCTCAGAAGAGGGTGAACCTTGATGGAGCCATTGCGCCATATCTTCAATCTGCTCTGGATTACCCTCTGCAACCACTAAAACGGCGCCATCAGATAAATTTTTCACATAGCCCCTAATGCCTAATTTCTGCGCTTGTAACAATGTATAAAAACGAAATCCCACACCTTGCACTCGTCCATAGACAGTAAATTGTATTTTTTCCATATATCCCTCTGTTATTTTTACAAAATATCAATTTTTTTGCATTCTGCTATTTCCATTTTAGCAAAATTAGCATAGCATATTAACAGTTACTTTAACCCATCCTATTTATTGAAAGGAGTAAATATGAAATTTCGTCTTGCGACCCTTACAGCCGTCGCATTATTCGCCAGTTCTGCCAGTTTCGCTGGCGTAGTGACGACCTCATCTAATCTGGATTTTCTCGCCATTGATGGGCAAAAAGCCAGTAAATCATTATTGAAAGATGTGCGTTCGTTTACAATTAACGATAACAATACCCATCAAGTGGTGGTGAGAGTATCGGAAATTGTGCGTGAGGGATCTGATCGTAGTTTATTTGAAAGCGATCCTATTGTGGTGACGTTCCAAGGTAGCAACGAAGATATTCAAATTTCTGCACCGCACTTAGGCACAGATCGTGATGCGGAACAATTTAAACAAAATCCAAGCATTACGGTAAAAACCGCCTCAGGTAAAGCCTTAACAGTGAAACAGGACTATTTAAAACAAGAAGGCTTTTTACCAGGCGTAAACTTAGTGGAGAATTTGTCTGAATACAATTCCTCTGGTGCTGTTGCTGCGGTGCCTGCCTTAGCCACCGCCACCTTGCCAGCCACCGTTGCTACTGTGGGTACAAATGGTAAAGTGCAAAAAGGTAAAGTAACCGTACAAGGTGAAAATGCGGCAGAGCAAATGTTGCAATATTGGTATCAACAAGCCGATAAAGAAACCCAACAACGTTTCTTAAATTGGGTGAAAAACCAAAAATAATCTTGCCTTGCGCATCTTCTCTCGCCCTGTACTTTCGTACGGGGCATTTGTCTTTGTTTACAGGAAAGCATTATGGCGTTTATCTTAAATATTCTCAATTTCGTCCTCGGTGGCTTTGCGGTGACACTCGGTTGGTTGGTGGCTACGGTGATCAGTGCGATATTGATTGTCACCTTGCCTTATACCCGTAGCTGTTGGGAAATCACCAAAATGTCTTTGGTGCCTTTTGGCAATGATATTGTGCATGTGAAATATTTAGAGCCTGCTCATTCTGGATCAGAGGTATTAGGTAAAGTCTTAAATATTGTATGGTTTGTGTTCTGCGGTTGGTGGCTATGTTTAATGCACATTTTTGTGGGCATTGGCCAATGTGTCAGTTTAGTTAGCATTCCAACTGGCCTAGCGCATTTTAAATTAGCGCCGATTTCCTTGTTCCCCGTCGGACAACGGGTGGTCAGCAAAGAATTAGCAGCGTTTGCTCGTCAGCAAGCAGCAGAGCGGGAATTTACCTTACGCCGTAATGCCTAAGGACAATAAGCGAACAAGGCGATCCTATGCAAAAAAAGGGACTTCAACTCAACAGTAAAATCATTGCCATCTTGCCGATTGCCATTGCGGTCAATCTGGCTTGTGTGTTGATCTGGTTATTGCAGATTACCGACCAAAGCATGCCGTTAATTTTAGGCGTGATTGCGGCCAGTTTGGTGGATTTAGATCACCGTTTATCTGGTCGCTTAAAGAATATTTTTTATACACTGATTGCCTTTTCCATTTCTTCCTTAGTCACCCAATATTTTCTCAATCAGGGCATTTGGTTTGTCCTCTCCATGACCGCCATGACCTTTGTATTCACCATGATTGGCGCAGTAGGACAACGTTATAGCACCATTGCGTTTGGCACTTTGGTGGTATCGCTTTACACCACCCTCGCTTATATACCAGACACGCCTTGGTATATTAATCCGTTAATGATTTTAGCCGGTACCCTGTTATATAGTGTAATTACCGTCACGGTACATCTTTGCTTTCCACACCGTCCCTTGCAAGAAAAAGTCAGTCGGGCATTTGTCGCCTTGGGGGCCTATTTGGATGCCAAAGCGGCATTTTTTGATCCTGATGATATTGAGCAGTTGGCAAACAAACAATTAACTTTAACCATGAAAAATAGCCAGTTAATTCAGGTGTTTAATGAATGTCGCACCGCACTATTTTATCGTATGCGAGATAATCACCGCTATTCTTACACCAGTAAAATGTGCCGTTATTATATGGCGGCGCAAGAAATCCACGAATGCGCCAATTCAAGCCATTTTGACTATAAAACCTTGGCCGAACAGCTTAAAAATGCCGATCTGATTTTTCGCATTCAACGCCTGTTAGAATTGCAAGCACAAGCCTGTCGAGACATTGCCCATGCCTTGCAAAAAGCCCAAGATTATCAACCACAAGCCCGTTTGGAACGCGCCATACAGGGGATCAGTCAATCCTTTGAATTATATGCGCAACAGCACCAAGATAATTCAGCATTACATCATATTAAAACATTGCTCGATAACTTGCATAATATTCATTGCCAACTGCAATCCCTTTCGCAACCTATACAAACACCTGAAACCCGCACGATTTACACCGAAAATATCACGGGGCTACGTCAAATTGTACGCCATATTGGCCGTCATTTTACCTTTCAATCCCAACTGTTCCGCCATGCCATGCGCTTGTCCTTGGTGGTGTTTTTCTGCTGTGCGTTGGTGGAATATTTTCACTTACAAGCGGATCGGGGCTATTGGATTTTGCTGACCATTATTTTTGTTTGTCAGCCCAATTATTCCGCCACCAAACTACGCCTGAAACAACGGATTATCGGCACCATTTTAGGGGTGATTGTGGGATCGCTATTGCCTTATATGACCTCAACTTTGGAGGCTAAATTGGCGGTGGTAGTGATCGCCAGTACGCTGTTTTATTTCTTCCGTAGCAATAATTACAGTTTCTCAACCTTTTTTATTACCATTCAAGTGTTGGCCAGCTTTGATATTATGGGATTCGATCTGTATGCCGCCTTGTTGCCTCGCTTAATTGATACCCTGATTGGTACTGCGTTGGCATGGTTTGCCGTGAGTTATTTGTGGTCGGATTGGAAATATTTGCAACTTGATCAGGTCAGCCAACAGGTGATCAAAAGCCAAGCTAATTATCTATTGCATATTATTAGCCATTTACAATTTGGCCGTGGCGACGATTTGAAATACCGTATTGTACGACGTGAGGCCCATGACAACTCAACAAGATTAAGCACCACCATCAGCAATATGAACAATGAGCCGAAAAAATACGCTCGCCATTTGCAACAAGGCTTTGAATTATTAAAATTAAACACCGCACTTTTAGGCTATATTTCTGCCTTGGGTGCCTATCGTGAGCAAATGCAAAAGCTCACGCAAGATGTCCTGTTTCTCAGTGAATTTTACCCTATTGCTAAGAAAATTATTCAGCTATTAGATAATTTGCCTAGCCTAAGTGCGGTACAATTTGAGGCACTTTTTCAGCAAATCGATCAAGGCATTAAAAACAGTCTGGCACAAACCAACGACACGCCAAGCCGTGCGGTATTTAATATGCCAATGCAACAGCTCAATTTAATGGCACAACTGTTGCCACCGCTTTATCACCTTGTACAAACACCGACAAATCAGGATCGCCCCAATGAAATTACTGCCGTTTAAACTAGTCTTATTCGGATTATACTTCAGCTTACCTCTTTTGGCTCATGCTGATTTGGCAGAACAACGTCAAATACAACGTGAAATCTATGGTAAAATTAATGAAATATTGAACCAGTCTAGCAGTCAACCGACCCAACAACTGGCGCAACAACTGCTAGAGCAAATTCAAGATTACCCGCTGTTCCCTTATGCGGAATATCGCTTATTGCAAGCCAACAAAACGCAATTAACTTTGGCACAAATTGAGGCATATCAGCCCCATCAACCCAATCCCAACTTTGCCGAACACTTAAAAAGCGACTGGTTAAAACAGCGTATCGCCAAACAAGAGTGGACAGAAATTTTAGCTCATGCGGATTCATTGCCGCAAGATACCGCAACACAATGTGTACTGTTACAAGCAGAAAATGCCACATCCTCTCAAATACAAACAACAGATAAAACTCACGAAAAAAACACCACACTTTCAGCACCAACCTTGCCCCAAAACAAACTCACAGCCCTCTGGCTTACAGGCAAATCCTTGCCTAGCCTATGCGATCCAATATTAGCCCAATGGCATGCGCAAGGCGGCTTAACTCCCGATTTAGCCAAGCAACGAGCGGTATTGGCTTTTGAGCAAGGTAATATCAATTTACTTAAACATTTGCAACAACAATTAACCGACGAGGCCAACCAACAATGGGTGGCGGGTTTAGTGTCATTACGCAACAATCCATTGGCATTCACCGATCCTCATGCAATGTTTGCGGTGCAAAACTTATCACCTGACAATGGGTTACATACACAAATTTTACTCGTGGCGGTGCCAGCTTATATTAAAAAATTGCCCGCCAACTCACTTGATCTCAGCCAACAATTATCCCAATTTGAAAAATGGGCAACTGCGTTTCAGCTTAATGGCAGCCAACTGACCGACTGGCAAAAAGCCTATTTAAGCCAATTTTTTGACAGTGAGAATGCAGAATTTCAACACTGGCGAGATACGCAGTTAACCCAATGGAAAGACGATAAACTCACTGAACGCCGCATTCGTCTGGCCATTCGTGAAAAAGCCGATCTTGCTCCTTGGCTAAATTTGCTTTCGGTATCTAGTCAACAAAAAGAAGAATGGCAATATTGGATTGCCCAACAAGCGGATCCTGAAAAAAAACAGCACATTTTAACCGCACTTTCTACCCAACGGAGCTTTTATGCCATGCTCGCAGCACAGGAATTGGGCATTCCTTACCAACCAGAAATGTTACACTTTACCTTAAATGTAGAAGAACCAACCCCCGTCACTACAAAGAAAACAAACGGTAAAGCCAAACAGGGAAAAGACGCAGCTACGCAACAGGTGGCAGAAAATCAAACCGTGGAAAAACGTTTCGCTAAGGTATTGGCTCGCATTACCGAACTGCGTTATTTTCATGATGACCGTAATATGAACAGCGAATGGGCGAATTTGTTAAAGCCGCTGTCACAAAACGACCAATTAGCCTTAGCCGATTATGCTGCCAAACAAGGTTGGTACGATCTCAGTGTGGAGGCGACCATTCAAGCCAAGGCTTGGGGCTATTTATCGCTACGCTTGCCTAATGCTTATCGTCAATGGTTTGATTTACACTTAAACGGCAAACAGATCAAGCGCACCTTTGCCATGGCCATTGCTCGTCAAGAAAGTGCTTGGCGCCCGAATGTCAGCTCCAGTGCCAATGCACGAGGATTAATGCAGTTATTGCCCACCACGGCCAAACTGACCGCACAACAAACCCAGTTGCCATATGGCGATGAACAGCAATTATTTGATCCTTTTTATAATATCATGCTCGGCACTGCGCATTTGCAGCAACTGTATGATAAATATGGTGATAATCGTATTTTGATTGCTGCCGCTTACAATGCAGGCGCCAACCGAGTAGATCGTTGGTTAGAAAAATCCAACGGCACCTTGACCATGGCAGAATTTGTGGCCGCCATTCCTTTTTATGAAACCCGAGGCTATGTACAAAATGTGTTGGCTTACGACAGCTATTACCAAATTTTGCAGCAACAACCCCAAATTTTGTTTTCCCAAACTGAGCAAGATCGTTTATACTAATATGCACTAGTTTAATAGTGTGGGAGTATAACATGTATATTAGCCGAAATATGGATCAGTGGCGTACCTTTATTCACACCTTGCGTCATGCGGTGGCACAAGGTAAGGACGAAGAATTACTCACCCTGTTGCTCACGGCGGACGAACGGGATGCGGTGGGATTACGTTTACAAATTGTCGCTCAATTACTGGATAAAAACATTCCACAACGGGAAATTCAGCAAAATCTCAATACTAGCGCCGCCACTATCACCCGTGGCTCCAATATGCTAAAATTAATGGATCAAGATTTCTTAGACTGGGTGAAACAACAAATTGATGAGCAACATCCTTAATCGATTATTTTCCCGCAAAAAATACCGCACCTCCCGCCCCACCTTATGCCAAAAGTGCGGTGGCTTTTTGTGGCGTTTTTTACTTGGCTTTCTCCTCCTCACCCTGTTATTACGTGTGATCCCGATTCCCACTTCGGCTTATATGCTCCAACAAAAATTGGGCCATTGGTTACATCTGGATTTTGATTATTCTGTTCAACAACATTGGGTCAGTCTTGAGGAGATTTCCCCCTATATGCAATTAGCCGTGATTGCAGCGGAAGATCAGCGTTTTCCCGATCATTATGGTTTTGATTTAAACGCCATTGAAAAGGCCATTGACCACAATCAAAGCTCCAATAAAATTCGTGGAGCCTCCACTATTTCGCAACAAACCGCCAAAAATCTGTATTTATGGCATGGCCAAAGTTGGATCCGCAAAGGCTTAGAAGTACCTGTAACGCTGACCTTAGAAACCCTGTGGTCAAAAAAACGAATTCTCGAAGTGTATTTAAATATTGCCGAATTGGGCGAGGGAATTTTTGGGGTGGAGGCCGCCAGTCAATATTATTTTAAAAAATCCGCAAAAAAATTAAGTAAAGAAGAGGCCGCTTTATTAGCCGCTGTGCTACCGAATCCCATTAGCTTTAAAGTGTTAAAACCGGGTCGCATGACCAAACGTAAACAAGTTTGGATTTTAAAGCAAATGAATGCTCTCGGAACAGGCTATTTGAAGAAATTGGATTAAAAAAATCTGGCCGTTCTGAGGAGCGGCCAGATTTTTAATAACATGAAAAAACTAAGCGTTGCAGCTTTCGCAAGCGGCTTTTAACATCCAAATGGTTTTTTCTTGTGTGCTGATATAGTCGCCCATTAATGCGACGGTACCTTCATCTTCAGCGTCGCCCGCTAAAGCTAAAATTTCACGTTGTTGTTGTAACAAAGTTTGAAACCCTTTTAATGTCCCTTGCAACGTGTCTTGTGCAGAGGTGGCATTTTTGTGTTCTTGAATGCGTGATTGGCTCAAGTATTCGCTGAACACATGCACTGGCGTATAGCCTAAAGTTAAAATACGTTCTGCGATTTCATCTACTTTTTCCACTAAATCATCATAGTATTCTTCAAATTTTTCGTGTAATGAGAAGAATTGTACCCCTTTGATATTCCAGTGATAGCCACGTACATTCATGTAAAATACTTGATAAGTGGCTAATAAGTTATTTAATTCTTGTGCAATTTTCGCTGAAGTTGCTTTATCTAAACCGATACTGTTTGTCATATTATTTTCCTTTTGTTAAGTGAATATTGATTGGTTGATGTGTGCATTATAGTTAGGATCAATAGATAGCACAAATCAATATAACAAATTAGTGTGATTATTTTTAACTATCAAAAATGAACATTCAATCGTTTAAATTAATTAATCTTGATAACCCACATCCTCTAAACTCGGATTTTCCGCCCCTTGGCGGGCCAATTCATCACAGATTTCATTCTCTCTATGTCCTGCGTGGCCTTTTACCCAACGCCATTGAATTTGATGTCGTTGAATAGCCTGATCTAATAATACCCATAAATCTTTATTCTTCACTGGCTTGCCTGTACTGGCTTTCCAATTGTTTTTTTTCCAATTAAAAATCCATTCGGTAATCCCCTTTTTCATATATTGACTGTCGCTCGCAATAATCACCGAGCAAGGTTCTTTCAAGCTATTCAACGCCTCAATCACCGCACGCAGCTCCATGCGGTTATTGGTGGTATTAAAATAGCCTTTCGACAGGGTTTTCTCATGCTGTTTATAACGCAACAAAACGCCAATGCCACCTGCACCCGGATTGCCTAAGCAAGAACCATCCGTAAAAATTTCAATTTGTTTTTGCATAAATCTGTTAAAATAAATCAATAAGAGCCAATATTCTAACAAAGATACAGAAATTATGACAATGAACATTGATACCAATCGCCAAATTGTACTGGATACCGAAACCACAGGGATGAACGAATTTGGTGCGCATTACGAGGGACATTGCATTATTGAAATCGGTGCCGTGGAAATGATTAACCGCCGTTTTACTGGACGCAAACTACATTTATACATTAAACCTGATCGTCCCGTGGATCCTGAGGCCATCAAAGTTCATGGCATTACTGATGATGACCTGAAAGATAAACCAGATTTCAACGCCGTTGCGCAAGAATTTATTGATTTTATTCGCGGTGCCGAATTGTTAATTCACAATGCCCCCTTTGATGTGGGCTTTATGGATTATGAATTTCGCAAACATCATTTAAATATCAAAACCGACGACATTTGTTTGGTCACCGACACCCTGCAATTAGCACGCAAACAATACCCAGGCAAACGCAACGGCTTAGACGCTCTCTGTGATCGTTTAAATATCGACAACAGCAAACGTACCTTGCACGGCGCCTTACTGGATGCGGAAATTCTAGGTGATGTTTATCTGGCCATGACAGGGGGGCAAAAAAATCTATTTGATGATGTGGAGAACGACAACCAGAACAATGTTCTCAATACCGCACAACAAACAAAAAGTGCGGTGAATATTCGGCAAGATTTGCCTGTTTTAATGCTGACAGAAGATGAAATTCAAGCCCATCAAGATTACATTAAGTTGATTAATAAAAAGAGCAAAGACAACTGCCTTTGGGTTAAACGGTTAAACCCTAGCCTAGAAAGTCCAGAAACCGTGCATTAATTAAGCAAGCAAATCAAAGATTGCAAAAAAGGGTTGACGGAACATTCATTCGCTATTATTATGCGTTTCACCAGTGCGGAGTGGTAGTTCAGCTGGTTAGAATACCTGCCTGTCACGCAGGGGGTCGCGGGTTCGAGTCCCGTCCATTCCGCCAACAAATTTTATTTTCATTTTAACTCCTATGATGCGGAGTGGTAGTTCAGCTGGTTAGAATACCTGCCTGTCACGCAGGGGGTCGCGGGTTCGAGTCCCGTCCATTCCGCCAACCTTTTAAGCACCTAGTTTTTTTAGGTGCTTTTTTATTGCTTATTTCTCATCTGTAATAAAATCCGCTATAATGTCAATAAATATAAAGACTCTCGTAGAGGCGGGCATATGTGTCCGCCCTTACAAATTCATATATTATTTAAGGTTTTTATGACTATAACAACAGAAATTACCCAACCCACTCCCGTGATCGCCCTTGTCGGTCGCCCAAATGTGGGCAAATCCACCCTATTTAACCGCCTTACTCGCACCCGTGACGCTTTAGTGGCAGATTTCCCCGGTTTAACTCGAGATCGCAAATACGGGCAAGCCCATGTGGCGGGCTTTGATTTTATTGTGATTGACACGGGCGGTATTGACGGCACAGAAGAGGGCGTGGAAGAAAAAATGGCCGAGCAATCGTTACTCGCCATTGAAGAGGCCGATATTGTGCTGTTTTTAGTGGATGCTCGAGCGGGTTTAACGCCAGCAGATATTGGCATTGCCCAATATTTACGCCAACGCCAAAACAAAACCACCGTGGTGGTTGCCAACAAAACCGACGGCATTGATGCGGATTCCCATTGTGCCGAATTTTATCAATTAGGACTAGGCGAAATAGCCCAAATTGCCGCCTCACAAGGTCGGGGCGTAACCCAATTAATTGAAGATGTACTTGCCCCATTCGCTGCTCAATTTAACGCCACCGAAACTGCGGTGGAAAATGACGAAGATACTGAAACAGAAAAAGACGAATGGGATAACGAATTTGATTTTTCTGATGAAAATGACACCGCACTTTTAGATGAAGCCCTTGAAGAAGAAAGCGAACAGCCTGAAAATAAAAACATCAAAATCGCCATTGTGGGTCGTCCAAATGTCGGCAAATCCACGCTAACTAACCGCATTTTAGGCGAAGATCGGGTGGTGGTGTATGATTTACCGGGTACCACAAGGGACAGTATTTATATCCCAATGGAGCGTGACGGGCAACATTACACCATTATCGACACCGCCGGCGTACGCAAGCGGGGCAAAGTGCATTTAACCGTGGAAAAATTCTCGGTGATCAAAACCTTACAAGCGATTCAAGACGCCAATGTCGTGTTGCTTACCATTGATGCTAGAGAGGGCATTTCCGATCAAGATTTATCGTTATTGGGCTTTATTTTAAATGCAGGTCGCTCATTGGTGATTGTGGTGAATAAATGGGACGGCTTAGATCAAGAAGTCAAAGATCGGGTCAAATCCGAACTGGATCGTCGTTTAGATTTTATTGATTTCGCCCGTGTACATTTTATTTCTGCCTTACACGGCAGTGGTGTAGGCAATTTATTTGAATCGGTGCAAGAGGCTTACGCTTGTGCCACCCAAAAAATGACCACTTCCCTACTCACTCGTATTTTACAAATGGCAACGGAAGAACACCAACCACCACTGGCAAATGGTCGCCGTATTAAACTCAAATACGCTCACCCTGGTGGCTACAATCCACCAATTATTGTGGTACACGGCAACCAAATGGATAAACTGGCTGACAGTTACAAACGCTATTTATCCAACTATTACCGCCGTAGCCTAAAAATTATCGGCAGCCCAATTCGGATTCAATTCCAAGAGGGCAATAACCCCTTTGCAGGCAAACGCAATACACTCACGCCGACCCAATTACGCAAACGGAAACGGTTGATGAAGTTTATTAAGAAGTCAAAACGGTAGGGAAACAAAAAAGTGCGGTGCAAAAAATTGACGTTTTTTGCACCGCACTTTTATCCAATCCACTTCACTTCACTCCTCCCTTTGCCGTGCGGCAATCCCATACATCAACAAACTCAACACATCTTTTAAAAATTGCTGTTCTTTGCCTTGATAACATTCGGCGAGTTCGGAATCACGTTTTAGTTCGTCCACTTTGCGGATAAAGACTTCTATCAGTAACACGGGGAAATCATCACGAATAATGCGATTTTTCTGTAATTGGGCGAAGAAATAGTGCATAAATTGGTATTTTTGCTGTTCTAGTTGAGCAAAAAATTCGGTGAGTTCTTTGTCCTTATGATGTTGCAAATCATACACCATGGGTTGCGAATAGAGTTTTGTCATGGCTTGTTTTTGCATGTCGAGCATGGCATGAATCACTTGATCGAGGGGCAATTTATCCACAATTAACTGTTCAAATTGTTGATTCATTTCAACAATTTGATCTAAGAAAAGTTGCTTGATTAACTCTCTTTTATTTTTGAAATATTTATAAAATGTCACTCGGCTAATGCCTGCTTGTTGGCAAATATCCCCTACGGAAACACGCTCCCAGCCATATTGAGAAAAAAGTCTTATTGTACAATTTTTAATCAAATCTTGTTTATCCATTTCCCCACCCTATTTGAAATATCACTGTTCCAATAAAAAAACATATAAATGATATAAATTATCATTTGCAAAATTACAAAATTTGTATTAAGTTTACAATATTCGTAATTATAAACGAAATTTGTAAACGTTAAATCTCAGATCAACTTTTCAGAAGGAACTTTAATTATGAGTAGATCATCTAAAACACATCCAATATTGCTTGTTGGTGTCTGTTCTATGGCGTTTAATCATACCGCACTTGGGGCAGAAAAGACAGTCAGCAATGAAAATCAATTAGAGCAAATTGTGGTGTCGGGCGAAAAATTTGAACGCTCTACCCACGAAACAAGCTCAAGCCTTGCGGTGCATACCGATAAAGATTTCAAAGAAAAAGCCAATCAAATTTCCATTGCCTCGTTATTGCAAAAAACGGCTAATATTTTAGATACGGGCGTAGGCAATGAGTTGCCGACCATTCGGGGGATTAACAGTGCTGGCGAAGCCACGGGCGGCGTGGCGTTTTTCGGTGGTTCTCGTCCACGTTTGAATGTGTCTATTGACGGGCGTTCTACCAATTACAACGAATTGGCGTTCGGTACAAAATCCTTGTGGGATATGAAACAGGTGGAAATTTATCGTGGTCCGCAAAGCTATGCACAAGGGCGGAATGCCATTGCAGGGGCAGTGATTATGACCTCCAACGATCCAACCAATGAATTTGAGGGAGCTGCCAAACTGAGTTTCGGTAATCAAAATTACCGCCAATATGCGTTGATGTTGTCAGGTCCATTGGTGAAAGATGAATTGTTATTCCGTTTGTCGGCGGAACGTCAAGGGCGGACGAGTTTTGCGGATATGCCGAGTTATGCCGAAGCTGGCGACCCACGCAAATTTAAAACCGATACCATTCGTGCCAAATTATTGTGGCTGCCGTCTGCTTTCCCTGATTTTTATGCAAAATTGACCTACAACTACATTGATTCTCGCTCACCGCAAGCCGAGGGAGCAAGTGGCACAGGGGAAATGCCGGTGTGGGAAAATTCATCACATCATTTTAGTTTAGACACAGGATTACAACTATCCGACAGTTGGAAATGGGAAAATAAAGTGTTATACACCAAATACACTAATGACCGCCTATCCGCTCCGCCAACACGACGAGGCAACCCTGCTTACCTTGAAGGACACGATATTCAAATTGAACCTGTATTCAAATTTAAATCTCCAGACAACCCTTATTCTGGTTTGATTGGGGCCTATTATTTCCAATCCAAACATGATGAATGGGTAGATATGCACCCACTTTATGGCGGCAGACATAACTTTGACGACAAAAGCACCACCAAAGCGGTTTTCGGCGAAATCACCTATTCGCAAGATTGGTTTGATGCCACCCTATCCGCTCGTTATGAACAAGAACACCATACTCGCCACGGCGGTAACAATCCGTTTGTGATTAATCGTGATAAAACTGATAAAGTCTTTTTACCGAAAATTGATGTGGCATGGAAACCAAACTCACAACATCGTTTAGGCGTGAAAGTGGGACGTGGCTATAACCCGGGCGGTGCGGCAGTTACCTTTTTCCCGCCGATTGTCAGCTATCAATACGATCCTGAATATGTGTGGAACTACGAGCTTTATCACCGTTGGTTAAGTTCTGATAAACGCTTTGAACTCAACACTAATGTCTTCTACAACCGCTATAAAGATATGCAATTACTCTATGGTAGCCAAATTGATAATGCTGAAAAAGCGATCACTTACGGGGCAGAAATGAGTTTAAATTGGCACGCCACTGAAAATTGGGATCTTTACGCCTCACTCGGTTTGTTAAGAACCAAAATTAAACAATATAGCCAACATCAAGCCTATGAGGGCAACAAATTAAGCCGTTCACCAAATTACACCTTGAGCCTAGGCACAAAATATACCTTGCCGAAAGGTTGGGAAATGGGCGTAGATGCACGTTTTACCGACGGTTATTACTCCAACACTAGCAACACGGCAACAGGTAAAGTGTCATCTTACGCCCATACTGATGCTTATCTAGCCTATAACTTCAAGCTAGGACGAGTGATGTTATTTGCTAATAATATCTTTAACGATCACTCCACTGTTTTTGTAGATCAATACACGGGAGCAAAACAATTACAACCCCGTTTATATGGTATTTCCACCGAATTACGCTTTTAACTAAGGGGAAAAAATGAGCATAAAACACGCGGAAATTTGCCGTCCAGTGGAAAAACAACTGCGTATTTCCATGCTATTGGCGAGCCTCGCCCAACTGATGAAATTATTAATTTGGTTGTTAATGATTGGCATTGTGTACGACGTGGGACAGCAACAATTTCCGCTGTTTTATTTGCTCGGTTTGTTTGTGCTGACGGTATTACATTACAGTTGTAAAATCAAAGCTCACGATCAATCTCATTATTCGGCGTTCCAACTGGAAAAAATCTTGCGTGAACGTTTATCCCAAAAAATCGGTAGCCTGCCATTGGGCGAAGTGCAAACCATGGGATCGGGGGCATTATCCAAAGTCTTAATTGATGATGTGCAAGCACTACATGCTTTTGTCGCTGATGCACCGCCCTTAAAAGCGGAAGCCTACAGCACGCCGATTTTTGTCTTGCTCGCCCTCAGTTGGCTGAACTGGCAATTTGCCTTGTCGGTATTATTGTTCTGTTTAGCCATGTTGTTCATTTTGAAACTCATGATGTCCCGTAGCCAACCTTTTCGCCGTCAATATGGATTGGCGTTAACCCAAGTGAATCGTGCCATTATTGAATATGTGCAAGGCATGGCAACGGTTCGCACCTTTGATGCGGGCGAAAGTTCCTACGGACGTTTTCAACAGTCGCTGATTCACTTTAATCAGGTCATCCAAACCTGGTTGCAGTCCATGAAATGGGCGGCTCGCCTCAACCGTATTTTGTTTACACCCATGCCAATTATGATTTTCCTGCTCGCTTTCGGCACAATGTTATATTGGCAAGGCGTGATTTCCATTTTTACTTTGTTTGCCTTTTTTGTGCTAGCCACGGGCTTAATTGAAACCATGCACCCTTATATGGGCTTGTTTCATTTAATGGAAAAATCCCGTGCCTCCATTGAACGGATTAACGACATTGAAACTATGGCAAGTTTACCCGTGAGTGATAATCCACAATTACCGAGCCACTTTGATATTGCGTTTAAAGGGGTTAATTTTGCTTATGAAACAGAAAAAACTCTCGAAAAAAACACCGCACTTTTAAATAATATGAGCTTTTCCGTGCCACAAAATAGCTTTACGGCGATTATCGGCGAATCGGGTTCAGGCAAAACCACCTTGCTTAGTTTATTGTTACGATTTTGGGATGTCAGCAGTGGTGAAATCTGTATTGGTGGCGTGAATATTAAACAAATTGCCCCTGAACAATTAATGTCGCTGTGTTCCGTGGTGTTTCAGGATAATTTTTTATTTTCAGGCACGATTGCGGAAAATATTTGTTACGGCTTAGACAAGGTGTCGGAACAGGACATGATCAACGCTGCCCAACAAGCCCATATTCACGATTTTATTATGAGCCTGCCACAAGGTTATCAAACCTCCGTAGGCGAACGTGGGCAACTGCTGTCAGGCGGACAAAAACAGCGTTTGACCATTGCCCGTGCCTTTTTGCAAAATCGCCCGATTTTGCTGTTAGACGAACCCACTGCGTATTCTGATGTGGAAAATGAACTCAAATTAATGCAAGCGTTTAAAAACTTAATGCACAACAAAACCGTGATCATGGTGGCACATCGGTTAAATAATGTGGTCAACGCCGATCAAATTATTTATCTGCAAAAAGGGCAAATTGTGGCACAGGGAACACATCAAGATTTGCTTGAGCAATCTGCCGTTTATCAGCAATTATGGCAATCTTACCAACAAGCCAGCCATTGGGTTTTAGGGGCGAGTTTGGAGGCAACCCCATGAAATTAGACCATTACATTAACCAAGACACCTTTCACAGCAAAGATCTGCGAACCTCTTTGTTGCATTTATTGAATAGCGCTGCGGATCAAAAAGGAAAACTACTTATCGGCTTGGGCTTAACCGCCATTTCCGCCTTACTGTTTGGGGTAGCCATTGCCCTACTCTATCCGTTTTTTCTTAGCCTAGAACAAGCGGATAAAACGCAACCCTATGCTTATTTGGGCGTTATCATGCTGTTATTATTGCTCGCCATGTTGTTACGCATGCAAGCGGAAACCTACGACACCAAAGGCTATTCTCATTTAGCCGTGTATCAATTACGCACCGAACTGGGCGAAAAACTCCGCCGTGTGCCGTTGATTATTTTGAATGCCTTGCGTTCAGGTGAAATTAATGCGGTGTTGGTGCAAAGTATCAACGAAGCGGCAAATTTCGCCTTTATGTTGATGACGATTATTCTGTACGCCATGCTGATTCCCTTGGGAACGGCGATAAGCCTGTGCTTTTTTGAGGGCGGTTGGCGATTCGCCCTGTTGATTGTGCTGATTTTCCCGTTAATTATTCCCCTTTATTTATGGCGTAGAAAAGCCTTTCGGCGAGGGTTCAGCATTTTAGCCGAGGCCAATAGCAAACTCAAAGGCGAGGCGGTGGAATTTACCCAAGGGTTGACGGTGCTGAAATCCACCTTGCAACTGGCGGACAAACAAAATCTGTTTAATCAAGTGGCGCAAGATGTGGCAGTGATTCAACGTATCGGCACGAAAAAAGGCGAAATCCCCAATTTGATTATCACCTCCACCGTACAATTCGGCTTGCTGGTGATTTTATTGCTCGGGGCGATTTGGGTGACCACAGGATCGGTGCATTGGTTAATGTTAGCCACCGTGATGGTGATGATTGCCCGCATTGCGGATGTATTGAATTTCTTTGTGCAAATGGCATCGTTGCTGGAAATTTTTATGATCAGCAGTGAAAAATTACAAGCCTTAATGAGCCTGCCCGAACTGCCTGAACAAACGGCAGAAACTTTGCCAACAAATTATGATATTCAATACGAACAGGTCAGTTTTACTTATCCAACGCAAAAAAGTGCGGTGTTAAATCAGATAGATTTCACCTTGCCCGAAAAAACGCTGACGGCTTTTGTGGGCAGTAGCGGTTGTGGCAAAAGCACCTTGTTAAAATTATTGCTCCGACATGGCGATCCTGAACAAGGGTGCATTAAAATTGGTGGCATGGATATTCGCCACATGAGCCAAAGCCAGTTAATGAGACTAATTTCCGTGGTGTTTCAAGATGTGTATTTGTTCCAAGACAGCATTTTGAACAATATTCGCATGGCAAAACCTGATGCCGATGACGACACCGTCATTGAAGTCGCCAAACTTGCCCAATGCCACGACTTTATTATGCGACTTCCACAAGGCTATCACACCCAAGTTGCTGATATTGGCACGAATTTTTCAGGTGGTGAAAAACAACGTTTAGCCATTGCCCGAGCGATTTTAAAAGATGCCCCGATTTTGATTTTAGACGAACCCACCGCCGCACTGGACACCTATAACGAACTCGCTGTACAACAAGCCTTGAATGCCTTGGTCAAAGACAAAACCATTTTGATTATCGCCCACCGCTTATCCACCATTGTGGCAGCCAACCAGATTTATGTGTTGGATAACGGCGGCATTGCCGAACATGGCACACATCAGGAATTATTAGCCCAACAAGGCATTTATGCCGATTTTTGGCGGAAACAGGTTAAGGAATAAGGATACAAAAGATGGAGAATACTCTGAACAACAATAGACAATGTAGTTGGCAAGAATGGGCGTTATTGTTTAACGCCTCTAATTTTAAATTTATTATTATCAGCTTTTATATGATCGGGCTGATTACGGTGTTAAAAGACCAAAATATGGATCTCAAATTGATTAGCTGGATTTATTTATTATCTATTTTTGAAGTGATTAAAGTGGTCATCACGCCGTTATTGGAAAAATTTTATCTTAAATCGGTCGGCAAATTTAAAACATGGTTATTGTTGTCCAGCGGTTTGTTATTTGTTTCCTTTTTATGGCTGTATTTTATTGATCCACAACAGAATTTTGGTTTATTGATGTTAATCTGTGCTTGTTTAAGCCTAATGAGTGTCATCTTCGGCTGTGCTACTTTAGGCTTAACCGTGATCCTGCTGCCTGAAAATCAACGTGGCTACGGCGGGGTTTTCCAAATTATCGGCACAAGATTAGGCAGAATGCTTGGCGGTGGCTTATTTTTGTTTATTTATCAACATTATGGCTGGAATATGGCGATTTTATTTATTTGCCTGTTTTCCTTAATCGTATTTCTGCAAGTGCTATTTTATCGGGAAACCAATACAGAAACCATTTCCGCCAACCAATACAGCCTCGGCTTTTTCTTTAAACGCTTGATCCAATTTTGGAAAGCACCGAATACGGGCTATGCGTGGCTAGTGATTTTATTCCTCTCTTGCGTGCCTTACAGTCTGCTCGCCAGCAGTTTTGTACCCAAACTTTCCAGCCTAAACTGGCAACCGCAACAAATCGGCTTTATGTTGAGCATTGTGATTCCTGTGGTGTCCATTATTTTCACCCCGTTAAGTGTGCCGTTACTGAAAAAACTGTCCCGCCGAACCCTGTTAACATGGGGCTTATTTCTACAAATTCCCGTGGTACTCAGTTTCTATTTTGAGGACTCTTTAATCTATCAGGATTATTTGTTCTCCTTGCCGATTATTTTGTTAAGTGCAGGATACAGCATTTTATTCGCCTTGCTATTAACCATGTTAATGGACAAAGCCGTGTTCCCAACCGTGGACACTGCCTTGCAATTCACCATGATTTTATTAGGTACTTATATCAGTGGATTTTTCTCTCTCCGATTAATTGATGTGATTGATTATCATGGGGTTTATTTGATTGCTACGCTGTTTGCGGTGGCGGTTTGGTGGTTGGCGTATAAGAAATATGATCAATAAAAACGCAAAAATTTTAACCGCACTTTTAATGAGATAGTAAAAAAGTGCGGTTTTTTTCATTAATTTTTTGTACGATATTTCAAATAACTCAACACAAACACCAACACCGCTACGTCCCCCACAGCCGATCCTACAAATCCAATATTTGCCAATCCCCAATGTTGCATGACTTGATTACCCACTAACGCCCCTGTGCCAATCCCAATATTATAAATCCCAGAGAAAATGGAGGTAGCAACATCAGTGGCATCGGGGGCTAACTGCAATACTCGCATTTGTAAGCCCAAAGTCATGGCGGATATGCCAATACCCCAGATGAAGATTTGCACGAACAGTAAGGTAACATAATCGCTCACAAGGTAAAAAGTAAGCAATGCGCTGGTGATAATGGTAAGTGCCACGATTACAAAACCCGTTGGGAAAAAACGATAAAGACGGCTGAATAAAAAACTGGCGATAAAGCCTGCCACGCCAAAAACTAACAAAATCAAGGTGGCTGTATTCTCACTTAACTGACTGATATTCATCACAAAAGGTTCAATGTAACTGTAAGCGGTGAAATGGGCGGTGACAATCAACATCACCACAATATAGGTCGCAATTAACAACGGGCGTTTTGCTAATAACGGTAAACTTGACAAGGAACCCGCATTTCGGCTCGGTAAACGTGGTAATAAATTTGCTAATACCAACATGATCGCAAATGCCACCACACCAAGCACCGCAAAAGTGGCTCGCCAACCTAACCATTGACCAATAATTCGCCCTATCGGCAAACCTAATACCATGGCCATAGCCGATCCCATAGCAATCATACCAAGCGCTTGGGTTTGTTTGCCTTTTGGGGCCACTCGCATGGCCATGGCCACGGAAATTGACCAGAAGATGGCATGAGCAAAAGCAATGCCCATACGTGCCAACAATAGGATCCAATAATTCCAAGCTAACACGGATAACACGTGGCTTGCTACAAATAACACAAAGACTTTGAGCAATAAACTTCGCCGTTCTAATTTTGCAGTGGCTAACATTAACGGCAAGGAGGCCAAAGAGACGATCCACGCATAAACCGTGATCATCAACCCCGTTTCTGCCACCTCCATGGCAAAACTATTGGCAATGTCTGATAACAAAGCGACGGGTACAAATTCGGTGGTGTTAAACACAAAAGCAGCAAAGGCCATGGCCACCACACGAAAATAGCCGATACGTTCGGCTTGTTTAGGGGATAACATTATTTTAATTTCTCTTTAATGAAATTTTTGAGCTGATCACGGAAATTGCGCTGAATGTCTACTTTGTATTCTGGCGACTGGCAGTTACCAAAAAAATGCACGGGCAATGCCAACGATTGATAGCGAGGATCAGGGCTATGAATAGCCGCATTAAAATCACAACGATTTTGGCTGAACTCCACCCGACCTTGCGTATTCAACACAAAATAACGATGTTGAATTTTAGCTTTTTCCACTTGAAGAAAACTCGGTTGCCAGTGAAATTTAGCCAGTGCAAAATCAAATGACGTATCCATATTTTGACTGTTTTCATCAAAATTAACTGGTACATATTGACTAATCAAGGTCAAAATATTGACGCCTTTCACTTTGCCATCTACGACTTCAATATAAAAATCCCCTTGCTTAGGTAACCATTCATCAGAGATTAAGCGCATATCGACATTGGCTCGTCCAATAGTCAATTCGGGAATATTAAAAGCGGTTAGCCAATTTTCCAAGCCTAAATTTTTGCCATTGGCTGACCACACATATTGATCTTGCTGCTTATCCAATACCAATAATAGACTGGCTTGATCTGCCTGCCGTTCGGCGTTGAACCTTATGGTTAAATCCACCTGACGGTCAATATCGGTTTGAATTTTATCCCATTTAATCTGATTAAAGGTTGGCTGAATCAAGATAAGCTCATCCTGTTGAGGCTGAAAAATCAACTCACCTTGCTCGGCGTGGAATACTAATTTATCTTGATTAAACAAGCGTTTATTCTGCAAGTTTAATTGGCTATCTAAATCGGAAAAATGGATTTGATTGGACGCTACGGAGAATTTCGAATTGAGCGTAATGTGATCCTGTTGTGCAGTTTTTGCCGATAAATGGATCTTAACATTCGGCAACCTGAGTTGATTTTCTTGAACAGATTTTAGCCAAATAGATAAATCTTGCAAAGAAAGCGGTGCCTCAGGGTGAAGTTGTACATCTAGCGCCGTTAAATCAGGGGACGCCAACTGATGATAAAATAACTGCCCTTGCTCTAGCTGAAAAGCCTGTAAATTCATTTCCCCTTGCAACAAATGCCATAGACTCAATTCAGCACGTAAAGATCGTGCCAAAAGTTGCTGATTTTCGCCAAAAACATAGCGAACATCCTTTAATTCTACGGCAACAGGTGGGAAAAAATGAAATTCAACTTGACGGCTTTGCACCGCATTTTCCGCTAAAAGTGCGGTGAATTTTTGCTCTATTTTTCCCTTTTGCACATAAAGCAAAGTAAAAAACGCAAAAATTGTCAAAAAAAGTACCGCACTTATTTTTTTTAGCATGGCGTTAATCCTGATTAATACGGCTCGCCACCGCACTTTGTTGATGTTTATATTTGGCATCTTCACGACTCGTATAAGGGCGAGCCGCAGGGCCACTTAGGATCTCAAAGCTCAAGGCGCCAATCACCATATTTGGACGTAACGCAAGAGGAAGTTTGCCTGAATTGTAAAATTCCAACACAATTTTCCCCTCCCAACCGGGGTCGATACGGTGCGCCGTGACATGCACCATTAACCCTAAACGCGCCAAGGAAGAACGCCCATCTAACCAACCGATCACATTGGCAGGCAATTTCACACTTTCCAAGGTGGTGGCCAAGGCTAACACACCAGGGTGCAAATAAAAAGCCTCACCCTCGCCGATAATAATTTCATCACTCATGACCAAATCCAGTTGAGCCGCCACTTCTTCTTTTGGGCCACTCACATCAATAAAAGGCGCACTATGTTCACGAAACACACGGAATGAATTGCCCAACCGCACATCAATGGTGGCGCCGTTAATTTTGCTGTTATCTGGACGTGGCGTTAAGGAAATCACGCCCTCATCAAGGTATTTTTCAATATCGGTATCACATAATCGCATCTGGTTTGCTCCTATTTCCCTAATAAATTCAGAATTTGTGCTTTTAGCATGTTGATGGCGACCCGATTTTTACCGCCACGAGGAATGACCACATCCGCATATTGCTTGGACGGTTCAATAAATTGCAAAAACATTGGTCGCACGGTTTTACGATATTGCTCAATCACTGATTCCATCGAGCGTCCACGCTCCACCATATCTCGCTGTAAACGGCGGATAAAACAAATATCCAACGGCGTGTCCACAAACACCGACATAGACACTTCCCTACGCACATTTTCATCTGTCAATAATAAAATGCCCTCTAAAATCACGATCTTTTTCGGGGTAAAATGTGTCACCTTTTGCGTTCTGGTATGCTCCACATAGCTATACACGGGAATATCCACCGCTTGCCCCGCTTTCAAGGCTTGCAAATGTTCAATGAGTAATGCTCTATCCATGGAATTAGGATGGTCATAGTTGGTTTTAATGCGCGTTTCAAAATCTAAATGACTTTGATCCTTGTAATAACTGTCCTCCGCAATAATGCCAATATCCTCACAACCCAATTCTTCACACAGCTCTTTATGAACCGTAGAGGCAATCAGACTTTTCCCCGAGGCAGAGGCACCCGTAATAGCAATAATAATGCAATTTGAATTTTCAGACATAGTAATCTCGACAATGAAATGATTGCGTTGATTATAAAGAAAAATGACGGTATTTAACAGTTTTCAACCGCAGTTTTATGGCAAATTTATAGATTATCTACAAGGAAAAGGGCAAGTATAATACAAGGTGGTATGTATTAAATGCAAAAAAGGAACAATTTTATCGAAAAATTGTTCCTTTCTTTTATGTAATATTGATGAGTTGATTAGTGATATTGTTTACCAATATTAAAGGTCAAGGTTGCATAATGTTTCGCCACTTGACATTGCGCTAGATCTTTAAATGGTACTTCATAGGTCACTTGTGCTTTCCAAAAACCTTGACGCAATGGAATAATATTCACTGTGCCATCGTCTAAAGTCACATCAGAAAAGGCTTGCGCCTCCACTTTGTGGGTTTTGGTGTTATCTGCCGTATCAAAGCCATCAAAGGTAGCGGTTAACGTCACGTTTGGCAAAGGTTCGCCACGATAAAGCACTTTCACTTTAAACAAATCGCTTACATTGATATTGGCTGGATTATCCATTGGCACGATTTCTAATTCATGACCGACTTGCTTAGTAATCACATCCACCGCCGCACTTTCATGTCCAACGTTAACAATGTTTTTACCGTACATAGAAGTCAACTCGCAATAGGTGGCATTTGGTGTGTCTTTCATATCCGCTTGTTTCCAGCCCTCTGCATTTTTTGACCAGAACGTTGGTTTATATTCTGCCGCCACGATATAACTGCCATCTTGTACGGCTTTTTCTGTTTCAAAATGGTAGTTATGTTCACCTTTTTGGACTAATTTTTGTTTGCCTTGCGCCGTAAATAAGGTCACACCACGATCAAAAAAGTGTAACCGTTTTTCAGGAATTTGCTCTAAGGCAGGAAATTCACCATAGCCCAGATCAGCTTTTAAAATATCGCCACCATGGGTATGATCAGTCTGCATCCAAACTCGATGCGCTTGTGCGGAAACCGCAAGAGAACATAATAATGTCGCTAATAGTACTTTTTTCATAGAATACCTATTGTGAAAGAATGAATAAATGGGTTACTTATTTTTTTATAAAAAAGAAGTGGCAATATTAACGGATTGAGAGAAGCTTGTAAAGGAAATTTAACAAGAAAATGGATTTCACACAGACAGATTAATTTTTCATACAAAAAAAGGGCATACGCCCTTTTCTGATAAAAAAATTGCTTATTTAAAAACATTATTTAACACTGAACCGATATCCCGTGCCAATTCATTATTCGCACTCGGTGCTTGAGTTTGGCTAGTTTGGGTGGGTTGATTTAATAATTGCCCTAATAAATCCCCTAATCCACCTTGTGATCCAGTGGTTTGGCTAGCTTGCTGTCCGCCTAATAGGCTACCTAATCCACCAAGAAGATCATCTAAACCGAAACCGTTATCTTGTTGTGAGGCTTGTTGTTGAGATTGTTGGGCTTGTTGCACGATCGTTTCCGCACTCACACCGCCCTCACGGCCATTTGGGGTTAACATATCAATCACTTGTGGCAAGGCCTGTGAAAGAATATCCTGTGCTTGTGTTTTATCCACTCCCGCTTGTTCTGCGACCTGATTCAGGGTATCTTCACCAAATACATCACTGACTTGTTCCGCATCAAGGCTTTTATTTTTGCCCGTACCAATCCATGAATTCAGTAAATCTTCCAAACCGCCTTTTTGCAGTTGGTTAAAAATCCCTTCCATGCCACCTTGTTTTTGTAATAATGCACCTAACACTGAGGTAATCACTGAGGCGCTTGAGCTGTTTGCACTGCCGCCAATCACGTTGCTTAATACTGAACCAATAATTTTGTCTAACATAATATTCCTTATCATCAAAAAGAAAGGATAGAGAATGTTCTCTATCCGTCGTTGCTTTGACCTGAGCATCAGCTAAAAGTTCGCCATCAGACCAAAGAATAAAACTAGCCTAAAATTGACCGCACTTTTTCAAGGTCTTCTGGCGTATCCACCCCCACCGCAGGTACTTCTTTTGCCAGTTCCACATGAATACGTTCACCATGCCAGAGTACCCGTAATTGCTCAAGGCTTTCAATTTGCTCTAATGCAGTCGGTTGCCATTGCACATATTGCTGGATAAACCCTGCACGATAGGCATAAATGCCAATGTGGCGTAAATAGTGCGGTTGTAATTGAAGTTGTTTTTCTTGAAGTTCACCTTTTTGTAACAAAGCAAACTGATCCCGATCCCAAGGAATCACCGCACGAGAAAAATACAACACATAGCCGTTTTTGTCGGTGATTACTTTTACCGCATTCGGGTTAAACAACTCTTCGGGGGAGTCTATTTTCACCGCAAGGCTTGCCATATTGACTTGATATTTTTGTAAGTTTTCTGCCACCTGTTGCACAATGACAGGCGGAATTAAAGGTTCATCCCCTTGAATATTGACGATAATTTCATCAGCAGGCAAGCTCAATTTTTGCACCACTTCTGCCAAGCGTTCTGTGCCTGAATTGTGTTTTTCCGAAGTCATGCACACCTCGCCACCGAACTGCTGCACCGCTTGTGCCACTAGCTCGTTGTCCGTTGCCACAATCACACGGCTCGCCCCCGATTGTTGGGCTTTTTCCCACACATGTTGAATCATAGGTTTGCCCGCAATGTCTGCCAACGGTTTACCAGGTAAGCGGCTGGAGGCAAAACGGGCGGGAATAATTACGCTAAAATTTGTCATGTTTTATCCTTAATTAAACGCATAATGTGATCAAAAAGTGCGGTGATTTTTTGCGGTGTTTTTGTGGTAGCGGATATTTCTGCCTCAACGGGCACATACCACCAATTTTTTTGTGCAAATGCACCGCACTTCACGGCATCTTTTTCGGTCATTAATAGAGGTTGTTCTGGATCAAAACCAGTAAATAATGTGGCTTGATAGGCTTGATGATCGACAAAAGGTTGAGTATGGGTGAGCTGAATATTTAAACCCTGTAACATAGTAAAGAAACGTTTTGGATTACCAATACCGGCCATGGCTTGTGCCTGTTTTATTTCACTTAATAAACGTTTTTCACCCGTCACTAAATTAACGGCATAATGCGGAACAAGCATCATCACCGCATCAGAGTAACCATTCTCTGCCCCATTTGTAATGACAATATCGACATTTTTTAATCTGCTCGCTGTTTCACGTAATGGGCCAGCGGGTAATAATAATCCATTACCGAGTCCTCGTTCGGCCTCCATCACCACGATTTCGATATCTCGTTGTAATTTATAATGTTGCAGACCATCATCACTGATAATCACCTCACAAGGGTATTTTTCTAATAATAATTCAATCGCCTGTTGACGATTAGGCGAGATACAAACTGGTGCACCCGTTCGTTTGGCAATTAATAAAGGTTCATCACCCGATTGAATGGGATCATCATCAGCACTGACTAAGCGTGGATAATGATCAGATTGGCTACCATAACCACGAGAAATCACACCGCACTTTATTCCCTTTTCTTGCAACTGTTCCACAAGCCAAATCGTCACGGGGGTTTTGCCATTCCCACCGATACTTAAATTGCCGACGATAATGACGGGAACGGGAGAACGATAGGATTTTAAAATCTTCGATCTAAATAAAAAACGACGCAAACCACTGATTAAGCCAAAAAGCCAAGCCAGTGGTAATAAAAGATAAGCAATTTTGGAGTGGGTATACCAAAAATTCATTATTTATCCTATGTTTTAATGCGAAAACTGCATAGCATGTAATTGTTTATACGCCCCGCCCTGCTCTAAAAGATCTTCATGACTGCCTCGTTCTTTCACCTCACCATGCTCAATCACCACAATTTCGTCAGCCTTTTCAATGGTCGACAAGCGGTGGGCGATCACTAAAACCGTACGATCTTTTTGTAATTCTTCTAAGGCTGATTGAATGGCACGTTCCGATTCTGTATCCAATGCTGAGGTCGCTTCATCTAAAATCAATACTGGCGAATTACGCAATAAAGCACGTGCAATGGCCAAGCGTTGACGTTGACCGCCGGATAAACTCGCCCCATTTTCACCAATTACTGTATCTAAACCATTCTCCAATTTATCAATAAATTCCATAGCATGTGCAGCATGTACAGCGTCAATAATTTGTTGACGACTGTATTTCTCCGTGGCGGCATAAGCAATATTATTCGCCACGGTATCATTAAATAAATGCACTTGTTGCGACACGACGGAACATTGCTGACGTAAATTGGCGAGTTTATAATCTTGAATATTCACGCCATCCAGTAAAATCTCGCCTTGATCAATGTCATAAAAACGAGTTAATAAATTAGCAACCGTGGATTTACCCGATCCAGAGCGCCCCACTAAAGCAACGGTTTTACCTGCTGGAATACGTAAAGAAAAATGATTCAATGCCTTGTCTTCTTTGCCTTGATAAGTGAAACTTACCTGTTTAAATTCCACTTCACCTTTCGCCCGATCCACTTCATAGCTGCCACTGTCTTTTTCGGTGTCTAAATCCAAAAATTCAAACAACGTTTGACAAGCCGCCATACCACGTTGAAATTGCGAATTGACATTGGTTAAGGATTTCAAAGGGCGCATCATCGCCATCATGGACGAAAACACGACTGTAAACGACCCTGCAGTTAAATGTTCACTCATCACTTCAGGAAACGTCGCCACATAAAGCACCGCAGATAAAGCAAAAGAGGCAATAAGCTGTACCACACCATCAGAAATACCGTCAGCAGACACAATTTTCATCCCTTTGCGTCGCATATCGTTGCTGACTTCATTAAAGCGTTGTTCTTCCACCGGTTGACCACCGAAAGACAACACCACTTTATGCCCTTTTAACATTTGTTCCGTAGTGGTGCTTAAGGCTCCCATGCTGTCTTGAATATTACGGCTTAATTGGCGGAAAATTTTAGAGACGAGACCAATCAGTACACCGATAATCGGCGCTAAGACGAAAAGCACAATAGATAGCTGCCAACTAGTATAAATCATCACCACAAAGAGCGAAATTAAATAAGTCCCCTCACGCACAATGGTCACTAACGCACTAGACGACGAACTGGCAACCATTTCACTGTCGTAGGTCACGCGAGAAAGTAAGCGACCGGTTGGATTTTGGTCAAAATAACTCACTGGCATAAACATAAGATGTTTAAACAAACGGCGACGTAAGGTCATTACCACTTTGCCTGAAACCCAAGATAAACAATAGCTTGCAATGTAATTGGTAACGCCACGAAACAGCACAAACACCACCACCAATACGGCCATTAATTTGAGAAAATCATGATCCGCTTCGCCAAAACCACGATCCAATAAAGGTTTTAATAAATAAATTAACCCCGAATCCACCAACGCATTTAATACCAGAGCAATGGCTGCCACAATTAATCCCGCTTTGAATACACTAATGGTCGGCCATAGGCGTTTAAAGGTTTTGAATACCGAAATATCTTTTTCTTTCATAATCACATCTTCATTTAAAAAGTTGTTGGCATTGTACAATTTTTTTCAGCATTATCCAACTTAATCCCCCTGTTGAGCAGTAATAATCTGCTGATACCAAGGACTAAACGCATTTCTGGCAGTGGCAATTTTTGTGTTATCCCCATAGAATCGTACTGAAATTTGCCCCGAAACTGCGGTATTATACACCGCACTTTGCACTTGTTCTAAATGGGCTATCACACTGGTATGGGGGAATTTCCACTGATTCCATCGCCCACTTGAAATCAAGGCAATATCAGGTTGAATCCGTTCAACAAAATCCGCTCCCGTTGACGTTTTACTGCCATGATGACCCACTTGTAGTAGCTCAATTTTGGGCAATTGTGGCATAAGACGTCGCTCCGTAGCCAAATCGGCATCCCCTGTTAACAAGACGCTATGCTCCCCTTGTTGCACCAATAACACACAAGAATCGGCATTTTCTGCTCGAACAACCGGTTTTTCAGGCGATAACGCTTGAATATCTATTCCTTGCCATTGCCAATGCGCCCCTTGTTGACAAAAAGTGCGGTGATTTTCGTCATAGTTTTTCGCCGAAGGTGTAATCAGTTGGCTATGCGGAAAGGCTTTTAATATCGCCGTAGCGCCTCCCGCATGATCGTTATCATCATGACTAAGAATCACATAATCTAAGGCAATACCTTGCCGTTGCAAATAAGGAATAATTTCCAATTCCGCCATGGAACCGCCTTGCCAACTAGCGCCGGTGTCGTACAAAATCCCCCGCTGATTTTTCACGATTAAGGTTGATAACCCTTGTCCCACATCCAAGGTGTCCACTTGCCAATCGGGTTGCTGTCCGCCACGCCATATCAATGATAGGCTCAATAGCCCAATTAGACCACAACCGCCCAGTTGAACAAGCCGATATAAATGAGGGGGCAACGGACTACGCGAGGCAAACGATAATCCTAAGGGCCGAGATAATGAACTGAACGGCTTTATTGGGACGAGTTTTCTCGGGTGATAAAGCCAATAAACACTTCCCATGATGCCGACAAGCAAAATCAGACAGCAATACTGGATTTGTGAATCAGATAAGCCAATCCAACTATGTTGAAAATAGGCTAATAACTGAGTAATGCTATCCGCTAACCTATCCGCCCATTGCCAACTATTAAGGCCACCGCCAGTCAATACCGCCAACAATACCAATGGCACCAACAAAAAGCTATACAAAGGCACCGCAATAAGATTGGCGACTAAACCTTGTAAAGAAAATCCACCAAAGAACGCTAATTGAACAGGGGTAAAAAAACAAAATAACCCCAGTTGTAAATGAAACAAGGCTAAAATCCACCGCACTTTTGAGGAAATGGGTTGCCCTCGCCAAAGCAGTAAATTCAACGGAAATAAGCGATACCACAAAATCAAACAAGCCACCGCACTGGCCGACAGCCAAAAACTGGTAGATAAAACCATTAATGGATCACTTAACAGCAATAAGGCTATCACCAAGCAATACAACTGCCACGGCGTACAATAGCCTCGCAAAATACGCAGTAAAATGATCACGGATAAAGCTAAACTGGCACGAAAGGTCGGGATCGCCAATCCCGCTAAATTGGCATAAAATAATGCCAACAGCAAGCCGCAAAGTAACGGAAATATCGGCCGAATCCATCGCGTAGGCAATACATATTGCAACGCTCGCCCTAGCCAAAAGCCTAACGCCATGGCAAGCCCAATATGTAACCCAGAAATGGCGATTAAATGCGCAGTATTGGTTTGTTGGTAAATTTTCCACGTCGTGGGTGTTATCCACGCTCGCTCACCAAAGCCTAAAGCCAATAATAAACCTTGTTGAGATAAATCTTGGGTTTGCACCATGCTGTTGACGAGGCGTTGTTCTCGCCAGGAAAAATCTTGGGCTATTTTCACCGCACTTTTGATATTCGCAACGGCCTGAATATGGTTCGCCATATACCATTTTTGCCGCTCAAATCCCCCATTATTTAAACGTGAAGAAATAGGTTTTACGGCCAATGTGCCTTGCCATATCTCCCCAATTTGAGGCGTTTCTGCCACATGCCAATTCACATAAATCCGCCTTGCGGGCTGAGATGATGAGGGCGCCGTCTGGACAATTAACGAGGTGTATTCTCCCTGATGTTGAATAGCCTTGATTTGAAATTGAGCCTGTATTTTTTGTAACGGAACTTCCGCCTGTTGCAAGGCTTGTGTGGCGGTGAAATGGGCATAACCAATAAAGATCGTCATCATCAAGGCGCTGTTTAGCCACGTTTTAAGCCAGTCTAAACAACGTCGTCCGCTGATGATGGCTAGAGCCAATCGACCACCTAACAACAAGACAAATAGGATCATACTTGCTTGCCAAGAAAGCAAATAATCACGAGGTAAAAAAGACAAAGACAACACCGATAAAATCGCATAACCACTGATTTTATCAATTCTTATCTGAGGGCGTAATTTAAAAAAATTCTGCATTTTTCACCGCACTTTTGAGCTTTTTCACTATTTTTCTTGTATTGAACCAAGAATAAACGATACCGCTTTCAAGCCTACGCTAAAAAATCAAAAAGCCTAAATAATTTATTTCATTTTTGGAATGGAGATCACATTTTTATGTAAAGACTGTGTAAAGATCGCCTTGTTTCAGTAATTTTATTTGCTTATTTTAGCAACTTCTGGTATTTATAACGCCTTTAAAATTACCCCCCATTAATTTTCGGGGAATCACTTAAGGTGTTTGACGTCGCTAGATGGATCGCTCAGACAGAATATTATTGATTGGAGAACAACATGACAAACACGAATAAAGCCTCTTTAAGCCTTTTAGCCTTAGCAGGCGTGTCGCCATATCAAGAAGAAAAAAATGAAGAATACATGAATGAAAAACAAATCGTTCATTTCCGTAAAATTTTACAAGCATGGCACGACCAGATTGTCGGTGAGGCGAGCCGTACCGTAAACCATATGCGAGATGAGGCCTCTAATTTCCCAGATCCCGCAGATCGTGCGACCCAAGAAGAAGAATTTAGCTTAGAATTGCGTGCCAGAGATCGTGAACGCAAATTGATGAAAAAAATCGAAAATACTTTAAAAAAATTAGATACGGAAGATTTTGGCTACTGCAATTCATGCGGTGTCGAGATTGGTATTCGCCGCTTAGAGGCTCGTCCAACAGCCGATCTTTGTATTGATTGTAAAACATTAGCCGAAGTGCGTGAAAAACAAATGGGATTTTAATCAACATTCCCTCACAGGCTAGGCTATACAGAATAAACGTCGGACGTAATGAAATACGTCCGTTGATTTTATTCACAAAATCTTTTATTTACGGAGTTTATTATTTTAACGTACATAAAAAACTTGTTTGGTAAACATTCAAAGCAAGCTCAACCAAACAACACAGAACGACCACAACCGAAACGAACAGTACACACAAACAAGAAATCGGTAAGCACTAAACGCCATGCCAATGCAATGATCAAGGCAAGTCAAGTGGCTATTCATGCTCGATTGTTTAGTAAAAATGCCCTAAGCGTGGTCGAAAAACTGAATCGCCAAGGCTACGAAGCCTATATTGTCGGTGGCTGTATACGAGATCTGTTATTAGGTAAAGTACCGAAAGATTTCGATGTGGCCACCAATGCTCGCCCCGAACAAGTGCAAGCCATTTTCCAACGCCGTTGCCGTTTAGTCGGACGCCGTTTCCGTTTAGCCCATATTATGTTTGGGCGAGATATTATTGAAGTCGCCACATTCCGTGCCAATCACGAAATCAAACACTCCGAACAACAAGCGAAACAAAATGATGATGGCATGATTTTACGGGATAATGTTTACGGGACATTAGAACAAGACGCAGAACGCCGTGATTTTACCGTAAATGCGCTTTATTATAGCCCTAAAGACAATGTCATCTACGATTTCTATCAAGGCATTGACGATCTGAAAGCGGGGAAATTACGCCTCATCGGCGATCCTGTCACTCGCTATCAAGAAGATCCCGTACGCATGTTGCGAGCCATTCGTTTTATGGCGAAATTAGATATGTTTTTGGACAAATCCAGCGAAACGCCGATTGTCGAACTTGCACCGCTGTTGAAAAATATCCCGCCCGCTCGTTTATTTGATGAAAGTTTGAAATTATTACAAACTGGCTGCGGTGAAAAAACCTATCATTTATTACGTCAATACGCTTTATTTGAGCAACTGTTCCCTGCGCTGCTCCCTTATTTTACCGAAAAAGGCGACAGTTTAGCGGAACGCATGATGATTCATTCGGTGAAATCCACCGACGAACGTATCGCTGATAATTTACGGATTAACTCCGCATTCTTATTTGCGGCATTCTTTTGGTATCCGTTACGTGAAAAAGTCGATACACTAAAAAATGAGGGCGGATTAAATAACCACGACGCCTATGCGTTAGCCGGAAATGAAATCATGGACGTATTGTGCCGTGCCCTTGCTGTACCACGCCGACATACGGGCGTCATTCGTGAAATTTGGATGTTGCAATTACAGCTTGCCAAACGTTCGGGCAAATTCCCTGAACGCACCATGCAACACCCGAAATTCCGTGCGGCTTACGACCTATTAGCCATGCGTGCGGAAATTGAGGGCGGAGAAAGCATTGAATTGGCCAAATGGTGGCATGAATATCAGTTCAGCAATACCGAACAACGTATTGCATTAATCAAAGAGCAAAATAAAAATGCGCCAAGACCAAAAAAACGTTATGCCCGCAAACGTTCGCCGAAAAAGGACTAACCTATGGCCATTGCATACATTGCCTTAGGCAGTAATTTAAATCAACCGGTGCAACAACTGAATGCAGCGATTCAGGCTATGGCGGTTTTACCTCAAACCCAAGTGCTAGCGGTCAGTTCATTTTACCGTAGTAAACCACTCGGGCCACAAGATCAACCCGATTATATTAATGCTGTGGCAAAAATCCAAACGGCATTGGAACCGCTCGCCTTATTAGATGCCTTACAGCACATTGAAAATCAACAAGGTCGAGTACGTTTACGTCATTGGGGCGAACGCACTTTAGATTTAGATATTTTACTTTATGGTCAACGGGTTATTCAGTCAGAAAGACTGACTATTCCCCATTATGATATGCAAAATCGAGAGTTTGTGATGATTCCACTGTATGAAATTGATAGCGATTTAATTTTACCCGATGGAGTGAAGTTATCCGACCTGATGAAAAATATCAAAAATAATCAAATGGTGCTTGTAATTCAAAATAAATAAGCTATAATGGTTTCCATCTTAAGTAATCCCTAGTGCTTAAGGTAACTTCACTTAGTTGTGATTCCAAAACAAGTGAAAATTTTGTTCATAAATCCTAAACATCCCTAATGAAAATGCAACTGAGAAGTTGCATTTTTTTCTTTAAAATTCCTGAAAAATCCTCTGTTACCTTTAGATTTTTCCTATAAAAAAACACATAAAACTGCTAGAATAAAATATATTTTCTTAGATTTTTATATATTATGGCATTAATCAGTTTAACCAACGGCTACCTTTCTTTTAGCGATCACCCTTTGCTTGATCATTGCGATCTACATATTGAACCAAACGAACGGGTGTGTTTAGTGGGGCGAAATGGCGCAGGCAAATCTACCCTACTCAAAATTCTGGCTGGCGATACTGTGATGGATGATGGCAAATTGCTGTTAAACCAAGATTTGATCGTTTCTCGTTTAGAACAGGATCCGCCACGCACCGCAAGCGGTAATGTGTTTGATTATGTGGCCGAGGGAATTGGGCATTTAGCCGATTTATTGAAAGAATATCATCATTTATCCACGCAATTAGAACGGGATTATAGCGAAAGCCTACTCAATCAACTCGCCAACGTGCAAGCTAAATTAGAACACGCTAACGGCTGGCAATTTGATAATAAAATCAAGGAAGTGTTAATTAAACTCCTGCTTAATCCTGAAACCAAATTATCCGATTTATCGGGCGGTTGGCTACGTAAAGCTGCACTGGCTCGGGCATTAGTGTGTAATCCTGATGTGTTATTATTAGACGAACCCACCAACCATTTGGATGTAGATGCGATTGAATGGTTAGAAGAATTTTTACTGGAATTTAAAGGCAGTATCGTATTTATTTCTCACGACCGTTCTTTTATTCGCAAAATGTCAACACGTATAGTGGATCTTGACCGAGGAAAACTCGTGTCTTATTCCGGTGATTACGACACTTATCTCACCACCAAAGAAGAAAATCTGCGCGTGGAAGAATTGCAAAATGCCCTATTCGATAAAAAACTCGCTCAAGAAGAAGTCTGGATTCGGCAAGGCATTAAAGCTAGACGTACACGTAATGAAGGACGAGTACGTGCCTTAAAAGCCTTGCGAGAAGAACGCCGTCAACGCCGAGATCAGCTTGGCACAGCAAAATTACAGCTCGACCAATCTAGCCGTTCAGGCAAAATTGTGTTTGAACTCGAAAACGCCAATTTTGAGATTGACGGTAAAAAATTGCTCTCCAATTTTAGCACCAATATTATGCGGGGCGATAAAATTGCTTTAGTGGGTGCCAATGGTTGTGGAAAAACGACTTTTATTAAACTATTACTCGAACAACTTAAACCCACTTCAGGAAAAATCCGTTGTGGCACCAAATTAGACATTGCCTATTTCGACCAATATCGAGTGGATCTTGATCCCGAAAAATCTGTTATGGATAATGTGGCAGACGGCAAGCAAGATATTGAAGTCAACGGCATTAAACGCCACGTGTTAGGCTATTTACAAGATTTCTTATTTCCACCCAAACGAGCCATGACCCCAGTCAAAGCCTTGTCAGGAGGTGAACGCAATCGCTTATTGTTGGCAAAATTATTATTAAAGCCGAATAATTTATTAATTCTGGACGAACCAACTAACGATTTAGATGTGGAAACACTTGAATTATTAGAAGAAATTCTCGCTGATTATCAAGGCACGCTACTCATCGTCAGCCACGACCGTCAATTTATTGATAACGTCGCCACCGAATGTTATATGTTTGAGGGCGAGGGCGTATTGAATAAATATGTGGGCGGTTATTTTGATGCCAAACAGCAACAAGCAAATGTGTTGGTTCAAAAAGCGTTAAATGGCTCGGTGAAAACCGCTGAAAAAACAGAAAAAACTGCGGTGCAAAATCCGAAAGTTTCTGAAAAACCGAAAAAACAAGCCACCAAGCTGTCTTACAAAGAACAACGTGAATTGGAACAATTACCGCAACAATTAGAAGAATTAGAACAAAAAATTACCGCACTTCAAACAGAAGTCGGCAGCCCTGAATTCTTCCAGCAGGATCACAGTTATACTAGCGAAAAATTGCAAGAATTAGCGGATTTGGAAACGGAATTGGAGCAAGCGTTTGAGCGGTGGGAAGCGTTGGAGGAAAAGAAAAATGCAAACATGGCTTGATTGGAAACAACAACATCGTTATAAAATTCAACATATCGCTGGATATGAAGAAAAATTCGTTGATAATGTGTTAAGCAAAATTGATTTAATTTCACCTGAAGATGTAATTCCACAATATCATTTTATCGATCATAAAGGTGGAAATCGTTATGTGGATTTCGTTATTAAAATTCATCAAGGTAATAAAATAACTTTATTGCCCATAGAACTAGATGGCAAAACAAAGTTTGAACAATATGCAAGTTTCAATGATACACTTGAACGACAAAATGATTTAATTAAGCAATTTGGCTGTTTATTACGTTACACTAACTTAAAAATGCTTAACCAACCTGAAAGCATTATCAATGAAATTACACAGTATATTCAAGATACAATAAACAAAAAAGACACTGCTGAATTACAACGAAAAAACTATGAGCAGTACAAACAAAGCATAGAATCTAGACTTGCTGAGATCAATCAAAAAATTTCAGATTTAACCACACCTAATAAAGAATTAGAAACACTAAAAAATAAACAACAGCAAACAGAGAAAGAATTAAAACACATTCATTCAACAATAACAAAATTACATAGCACAGATATGACATCAAATAAAAAGTGGACTATTCCTTTATTCTCTATTTGCTTTGCTATTTTAGCTGGAATATGGATAACCAATTATTTTGTTCAATCTACACAAACAAAAGATGAAATAACAAAGGATTATATTTATGCAAGTGAATCTGCAAAATATCTAGGTGAAGAGAAAACTGTTTGTGGTCAGATTGTTGAAATAAAATCTTTTGCTAAAGGTGTTTTCGTCAACCTAAATAAACCCTACCCTAATCAAGATTTAACTATCGTTATATGGGAAGAAGACTTGGTAAATATTGGCACTCAATTTTTAACAGAGATCAACAATAAAAATTATTGTGCCAAAGGTATTTTACAAGAATATAAAGGGCAAATAAGATTAAAAATAACTCAGTTTAATCAATTGAAAAAATGGGAGAAATAAAATGAAAAATGTTCTTTTTGCATTGACTTTTATTAGCACTACTATTATGGCAGCTGAATATCCTATTGAAACATATAAAGCAGGACTTTATCTCAATCAGGAAACCACAGTTTGTGGACGAGCTGTTGAAGTAACAAAAGGTAAAAAACAAACTTTTATTAATATTGATGGAAAATATCCAAATCAAAAAATTACATTTTTAATTTGGGATAGTAACCTAAGTGAATTTTTAAATAAATATTCTTCTCTTTCAACATTAACAAATGAACGAGTATGTGCTAAAGGTAAAATTATAAAATATAAAAAACAATTCCAAATTATTGTGAATGAAACTAAAAATATGTGGGTTAAACCTTAAATAAATTATGACCGAAAAACAATACGACTCAATAAACATTCAGGTACTCAAAGGCTTAGAACCTGTGCAGGTTCGCCCAGGGATGTACACCGATACCACTCGCCCAAATCATTTAGGGCAAGAAGTGATTGATAATAGCGTGGACGAGGCTTTAGCGGGTTACGCCACCAAAATTGAAGTGATTTTACACAAAGATCAATCCCTTGAAGTGACCGACAACGGTCGGGGTATGCCTGTGGATATGCACCCGACGGAGAAAATGTCAGGTGTTGAAGTGATTCTCACCAAACTGCATGCGGGCGGTAAATTTTCCAATAAGAATTATGAATTTTCAGGCGGTTTACACGGCGTGGGGATTTCGGTGGTGAATGCCCTGTCGGAACGGGTGGATGTGACCATTAAACGCAATGGCGAAGTCCATCATATCGCTTTTGCCAATGGCGAAAAAGTGGAAAACTTAACCGTGACAGGCAGTTGCGGTCGGCGCAATACAGGGACAACGGTACACTTTAAACCGAATCCAAAATACTTTGACAGTGATAAATTCTCTGTTTCTCGCTTGCGACATTTATTGCGAGCCAAAGCAGTACTCTGTTCGGGGTTGGAAATCAAATTTATTGATAAGGTCAACGGCACGGAAGATACTTGGCTTTATCAAGACGGACTCTCCGATTATTTAAGCGAGGCGGTCAATGGCTTTACGGCTCTGCCTGAAACGCCTTTTGTGGGCGAATTTAAAGGCAATTCGGAGGCGGTGGCGTGGGCGTTGTTGTGGTTGCCTGAGGGCGGGGAATTACTGGGCGAAAGCTATGTGAATTTGATCCCGACGATTTTGGGCGGAACGCACGTTAATGGCTTACGACAAGGCTTATTAGATGCCATGCGTGAATTTTGCGAATTTCATAATCTGTTGCCACGCAATGTCAAACTCACGGCTGATGATTTGTGGGATCGCTGTGCTTATGTGCTGTCACTGAAAATGCACGATCCGCAATTTTCAGGGCAAACCAAAGAACGGCTTTCTTCTCGACAAAGTGCAGTGTTTATTAGTGGCGTAGTGAAAGATGCGTTCAGCCTTTGGCTCAATAACAATGTAGAACAAGCCAAAGCCTTGGCGGAAATGGCGATTAGCTCGGCCCAAAAACGGCTGAATGCAGCAAAAAAGGTGGTGCGTAAAAAACTCACGTCAGGCCCTGCGTTACCGGGCAAATTAGCGGATTGTTCGCAACAAGATTTAGATCGCACGGAGCTGTTTTTGGTGGAGGGCGACTCTGCGGGTGGTTCAGCCAAACAGGCTCGTAATCGGGATTATCAAGCCATTCTTCCTTTGCGTGGTAAAATTTTAAATACTTGGGAAGTGGCGTCCGATCAGGTGTTAGGATCGGAAGAAGTGCATAATATTGCAGTGGCACTCGGGATCGATCCTGATAATGATGACTTGAGCCAGTTGCGTTATGGCAAGGTGTGTATTTTAGCGGATGCGGACAGCGACGGCTTGCATATCGCTACCCTACTTTGTGCGTTGTTTTTACGCCATTTCCCGAAATTGGTGCAAGAGGGACATGTGTTTGTGGCCATGCCACCGTTATATCGCATTGACTTGGGTAAAGAAGTCTATTACGCCTTAGACGAAAGTGAAAAAGACGCTATTTTAGATCGTTTAAAAGGCAAACGTGGTCAACTGAATGTACAGCGTTTCAAAGGGTTGGGTGAAATGAACCCGAGCCAATTACGAGAAACCACCATGGATCCGAATACTCGCCGTTTAGTGCAGTTAACCTACAAAGAAGATGACGAAAGTGCGGTGGAAAAAGAAGATGTTTTACCGAATGATACCTTTGAATTAATGGATATGTTACTCAATAAAAAACGAGCAGATGATCGCAAAAACTGGTTGCAAGCCAAGGGCGATCAGGTGGATTTAACGGTGTAAAATATAACCCCCTCTCCCTCTGGGAGAGGGTTGGGGTGAGGGTTATTACGTAATTTTACCCTCACCCTAGCCCTCTCCCAAAGGGAGAGGGAACGGGAACAAAATATGACTGAAAATAACAATATCAACTACGAGGGCATTGAACAAATGCCACTGCGGACTTTTACGGAAAGTGCCTATTTAAATTATTCCATGTATGTGATTATGGATCGTGCCTTACCTTTTATCGGCGACGGTCTAAAACCGGTACAACGGCGGATTATTTATTCCATGTCGGAACTGGGCTTAAACGCCAGTGCGAAATATAAAAAATCTGCTCGCACCGTGGGGGACGTGTTGGGTAAATTCCATCCGCACGGCGACAGTGCCTGTTATGAGGCCATGGTATTAATGGCACAACCCTTTTCTTATCGCTATCCTTTGGTAGATGGACAAGGCAACTGGGGGGCAGCGGACGATCCGAAATCCTTTGCGGCTATGCGTTATACGGAATCTCGTTTATCCAAAATTTCCGAAATGTTGCTCGGTGAATTAGGGCAAGGTACGGTAGATTATCAACCGAATTTTGATGGCACCCTGCAAGAACCACAATATTTGCCCGCTCGCCTACCGCATATTTTGCTCAATGGCACAACGGGGATCGCTGTCGGTATGGCAACGGATATTCCGCCCCATAATATCAATGAAATTGCCGACGCTTGCGTGATGTTATTAGATAATCCGAAAGCCACCCTTGACGATCTCTTAACTGTCGTGCAAGGCCCTGATTTTCCAACAGAGGCCGAAATTATCACGCCGAAAGCGGATATTCGTAAAATCTATGAACAAGGGCGTGGTTCAATCAAAATGCGTGCGGCGTGGAAAAAAGAGGATGGTGAAATTATTATTACCGCTGTGCCACATCAATCATCACCGACCAAAATTCAAGCCCAAATTGCCGATCAAATGAATAGCAAGAAATTGCCTATGTTGGAAGATATGCGAGATGAGGCGGATCAGGATAATCCTGTGCGAATCGTGCTTGTGCCACGTTCTAACCGTGTGGATGTAGATGCGGTAATGGCACATTTATTTGCCACCACGGACTTGGAAAAATCTTATCGAGTGAATATGAATATGATCGGTCTGGATCATAAACCGGCGGTGAAAGGATTAGTGCAAATTCTCACGGAATGGTTGCAATTCCGTCGTACAACGGTTACCCGTCGTTTACAACACCGTTTGGATAAAATTTTAGCTCGTTTGCATATTTTAGCCGGTTTGATGATCGCTTACTTAAATATTGATGAAGTGATTGAGATTATCCGCCACGAAGATGAACCTAAGGCGGAATTAATGGCTCGCTTTAATTTGAGTGATGAACAAGCGGAAGCCATTTTGAACTTGCGTTTACGTCATTTAGCCAAATTAGAAGAACAAGAATTACAAGCGGAACAAGATAAACTCGCAGAAGAACGTGAACAGTTAGAATTGTTACTGGGTTCTGAACGCCGTTTAAATACCTTAATTAAAAAAGAAATTCAGCAAGACGCTAAAACCTACGCCAGCCCACGCCGTTCACCATTAATTGAACGAGCCGAAGCCAAAGCCATTTCAGAAAGCGAAATGTTACCTGCTGAAGCGGTTACCGTAATTTTATCAGAACAAGGTTGGGTGCGTTGTGCTAAAGGTCATGAGATTGATGTGACAGGGTTAAGTTATAAAGCAGGGGACAAATATCTTGACCATGCACAAGGTAAAAGCAATCAGCCGGCGGTGTTTATCGACAGCACCGGACGGAGCTATGCGTTGGATCCACTCAGTTTGCCATCTGCTCGTTCGCAAGGCGAACCGTTAACCGGTAAATTAACCTTACCAACAGGTGCAAATGTAACGCAAGTCTTAATGGAAAATACCGATCAAGCCTTGTTAATGTCATCCAGTTCAGGCTATGGTTTTATCTGTCAATTTGAGGATTTGGTTGCTCGCAACAAAGCCGGTAAAGCGGTGATCAGCTTGCCTGAAAATGCCAATGTGTTACCGACCAAAATTTTGCAAAAAAACACCGCACTTTTGGTGGCCTTAACCCAAGCTGGACGCATGCTCATTTTCCCTGTGGCAGACTTGCCGACCCTTGCGAAAGGAAAAGGAAACAAAATCATCACCATTTCTGGTGCAGATTTGAAAGCAGGCAAAGACAGTTTAGTGAAATTATTGCTGATTTCAGAAAACGCCAGTTTGGTGTTCCATTCAGGTAAACGCAAAATCACGCTAAAACCAGAAGATTTGCAAAAATTCCGTGCCGAACGAGGCAGAAAAGGCTCCAGTTTGCCACGAGGCTTGCATAGTGGCGTAGAAATAGACGTGATTGAGCCGGCGGAATAGCGCAAAGAACGACATAAACACAAAATAGGGGAAATTTTCTCCTATTTTTATTTTCAAAACCGATAAATTTGTTTTAGAATAAGACATTATTCTTACGCCATGTTTAGACCAATGAAACTCAATTTTCCAACCATATTAACTATTTTTCGGGTGATTCTGATCCCATTCTTTATTATTGCGTTCTATTTACCCGCTGAATGGACAAATATTGTGACCACGGCGATCTTTTTTGTGGCCTCTATCACCGATTTATTTGATGGCTATTTAGCACGCAAATGGAAACAAACCACTCGTTTTGGCGCCTTTTTAGATCCTGTGGCGGATAAGGTTATTGTTTCCGCTGCCTTAATTTTGATCGTGGAATATTATCATGCCTTTTGGATTACCATTCCCGCTATTGTGGTGATATCCCGAGAAATTATCGTGTCCGCCTTGCGTGAATGGATGGCCGAAGTGGGCAGTCGAGCTAAAGTTGCCGTGTCTTGGATTGGCAAGGTCAAAACCACCGCACAAATGTTGGCATTGGGTGGTTTGTTATGGCGTTATAACAGCCTTATGGAATACGCTGCGATTGCCTTACTCTACGTGGCCGCCATTTTAACGATTTGGTCTATGTTGCAATATTTACATGCGGCCAAAGAACCGCTCTTGCAAGATCATGATAATGAATAATAGGGAGACATTTTCTTAGAGATCATTCCGCTTGTTTATAAAAGCATAAGAAATCGATTCAAAATTAACCGTTTGAATTTATTATTTAAAATAACATTTGACTCAAGTTATAAAATCCGTAAAATGCACAACCGTTGAAAGCAATTAGCCGAAAACAAAGCGGGAATAGCTCAGTTGGTAGAGCACGACCTTGCCAAGGTCGGGGTCGCGAGTTCGAGCCTCGTTTCCCGCTCCAATTTAAACCTAGCAAAAGTTAGGAAATGCGTTTAGCCCGAGTGGCGGAATCGGTAGACGCAAGGGATTTAAAATCCCTCGCCTTTCGGGGCGTGCCAGTTCAAGTCTGGCCTCGGGCACCATTTAAAGCAACATGAAAACAATATAATGACAGCTTAAGCCTGTCTTTTTTTATGCCTCTCACTCCTCTATTCATCTCTATCGGTGGCTAATTCCAAGATTTTTAAAATCACCTGCACGGCACTTTCCATGCCCTCAAGGGTAATCAGTTCGTGAATACTGTGAAAATTATAGCCACCGGTAAAAATATTCGGACAAGCTAATCCTTGTTCGGCCAACCATGCACCATCCGTGCCACCACGAATCGGTTTATGATGAGGTTTAATTCCGCATTCTCGCATAGCTAAATCGGCTAACTCAATGGATTTTGGTACTTTACTCACGCAGTTATACATATTTTTATAACTGTCTTGGATCGTCACTTGAATCGGTGGCGAAAGCTGTTTTTGTTGGTTGAGTTGATTCACCAATGACACAAGCAAGGCTTTACGTTGTTCAAAATGTGCATTATCAAAATCCCGAATTAAGTAATGTAATTCTACCCCGTTGACATCCCCCACAAATCGGTTTAAATGGAAAAAACCTTGTTTATCCGCCGTTTTTTCTGGCACCTCGTCAGCGGGTAATAATTGTTGAAACTCACAGGCCAAGGTTAACGCATTGACCATTTTATCTTTGGCATAACCCGGATGAATGTTGCGACCAGAAATACGAATTGTCGCACTGGCCGCATTAAAATTTTCGTATTCCAATTCCCCGACGGCGCCACCATCAATGGTATAGGCCCAATCACAGGGGAATTTGTCCAGCGCAAAAAATTGCATACCTAAACTGATTTCTTCATCAGGGGTAAATGCCACACGAACATTGCAATAAGGCTGATTGCTCTGTTTTAAGCGAAAAAGTGCGGTCATAATTTCGGCAATTCCCGCCTTATTATCTGCGCCAAGCAATGTGGTGCCATCCGTGACAATCAAGGTTTTGCCCACTAATTTGTGCATAAACGGAAACATGACAGGGCTAATAAATTGTTCACCAAGGCCTAACGCCACATCACCGCCACGATAATTGACAATCACTTCTGGTTTGACATTTTTACCACTGCAATCTGGCGACGTATCTAAATGCGCCAATAAGCCGATAGTGGGCGCGTTGGTCACATTGCTTGGCAAATAAGCGGTTAAAATCCCATGTTCAGAAAGTTGAATATCTTGCAATCCCAAGGCTTGTAGTTCTTGCGCCAAATATTTGGCTAATTTCAGTTGACCCGGTGAGCTCGGTGAATATTTTGCCCCAATTTTGGCTTGCGTATCAAATGACACATAGTTTAAAAAACGCTCCAATAAATCATGATGATATTCCGCTGTTGACATGGTTTTCTCCCTTAATCTTTCTCTTTTTTTGATTATGCAAAAACCCCATTCAATACGCAATTTTTTTCACAAATTTATGCACGAAGTTTTATCTATATCAATTTTTAGGCATTTATTGGGTAACCACTGAAAAAAATTGGCGAAAAAAGGCATTATTTCCTTTTCATTATGCCCCAATCGCTATATCATAAGGGCTTATAAAATTCGGTGCTTGCTTATGCGTTTAAGTGAGTGTTGTGGTTCTATTTAACTAATCCATATTAGTTTTTCAGGGAGAAAACCAAAGCTAGTGGAAAAAACGACTAACCCTATCGTTTTGGAAGAAACGCCAAAACCCATTGTTGAGTTACGTTCTCTTACAAAATCCTATGGTGATAACACCATTATCCAAGATTTCAATCTCACCATTAATAACGGTGAATTTATCACGATTCTAGGCCCTTCAGGCTGTGGTAAAACCACGGTTTTACGCTTAATTGCGGGCTTTGAAGAAGTCAACGGCGGCCAAATTATTATTGACGGTGAAGATGTGACCCATATTCCCGCCGAACAACGCCATGTCAATACCGTGTTCCAAAGCTATGCGCTCTTTCCACACATGACCATTTTTGAAAACGTGGCATTTGGATTGCGTATGCAAAAAGTCCCTGAAGCAGAAATTAAACCCCGTGTACTGGACGCCTTGCGTATGGTGCAATTGGAAGACATGGCGGAACGCAAACCAAGCCAACTTTCCGGTGGTCAACAACAACGTATCGCCATTGCCCGTGCGGTGGTGAATAAACCGAAAGTCTTATTATTAGACGAATCCTTGTCTGCATTGGATTACAAGTTGCGTAAGCAAATGCAGAATGAATTAAAATCTTTACAACGTCAATTAGGCATTACCTTTATTTTCGTGACCCACGATCAGGAAGAAGCCTTAACCATGTCTGATCGCATTATTGTGTTAAGAAAAGGCAATATTGAACAAGACGGTTCACCACGAGAAATTTACGAAGAACCGCGTAATTTATTCGTGGCGAAATTTATTGGCGAAATCAATATTTTTGACGCCACTGTGTTACACCGTGTGGATGAAAAACGTGTAAAAGCCAATGTAGAAGGTCGCATTTGTGATATTTATGTGGATCAAGAAGTGCATGAGGGGCAAAAACTCAAAGTATTGTTACGCCCTGAAGATGTGTTGCTTGAAGAACTGGATGAAAATGAACAATCTAGTGCCATTATCGGTTACATTCGTGAACGTAACTATAAAGGCATGACCTTGGAATCCACCGTTGAATTAGAACATAACGGCAAAATGGTACTGGTCAGCGAATTCTTTAATGAGGACGACCCAAATATCGATCACTCCTTAGATCAAAAAGTGGCGGTGACTTGGATTGAAAAATGGGAAGTGGTATTAAACGATGAAAATGATCACCAATAAATTCCAAAAGGTTACGGTCGGCATTATTTTTGCGTGGCTGATTTTCTTTGTTTTTGCACCGAACTTTCTTGTCTTTTTGGTGAGTTTTTTAAGCAAAGATTCCAGCAATTTCTATGCGTTGCCGTTTACCTTTGAAAACTACACTCGACTATTCGAGCCGTTATATGGCACCGTGGTGTGGAATTCCTTGTATATGTCAGGCATTGCCACGATTTTATGTTTGGTGATCGGCTACCCGTTCGCCTTTATCATGACAAAAATCAAGGAGAAATACCGCCCACTGTTGATGTTCCTGTTGGTGTTGCCATTTTGGACCAACTCATTGATTCGTATTTACGGTATGAAAGTGTTCCTTGGGGTAAAAGGCATTTTAAACAGCTTGTTATTATCCATTGGGATTATTAGCGAACCGATTCGGATTTTAAATACCGAAATTGCGGTGATTATTGGCTTAGTTTATTTGCTGTTACCTTTTATGATTTTGCCACTCTACTCGGCTATTGAAAAATTAGATCTTCGCCTATTAGAGGCGGCCAAAGATTTAGGTGCCAATGGATTCCAACGTTTTGTGAAAATCATTATTCCATTGACCATGCCAGGGATTGTCTCTGGTTGCTTACTGGTATTACTGCCTGCCATGGGAATGTTCTATGTAGCAGACTTATTAGGCGGGGCAAAAGTCTTGTTAGTGGGTAACGTGATTAAGAGCGAATTCTTGATTTCTCGTAACTGGCCATTTGGTTCGGCGATTAGTATTGGCTTAACCATTTTAATGGCGTTATTAATTTTCGTTTATTATAAAGCGAATAAATTACTGAATAAGAAAGTGGAGCTAGAATAATGGGTCGTATCCTACGTAGTGGTTTTATGTTGGTGGTATATGCCTATTTGTATATCCCCATCGTGATTTTAGTGGGTAACTCGTTCAACGGTGACCGTTATGGGTTAAGTTGGAAAGGGTTTACTTGGAACTGGTATGAGCGTTTATTTAACAATGATACGTTAATTCAAGCGGCGATTCACTCGGTCGTCATTGCCTTTGTGGGTGCGACTTTGGCCACCATTATCGGTAGCTTAACGGCTATTGCTTTATACCGTTATAAATTCCGTGGAAAACAAGCGGTCAGCGGTATGTTGTTTGTGGTGATGATGTCCCCCGATATCGTCATGGCGGTGTCTTTATTGGCCTTGTTTATGATTGTGGGCATTTCATTAGGTTTTTGGTCGCTATTACTCGCCCATATCACCTTCTGTTTACCTTATGTGGTGGTCAGCGTGTTCTCTCGCTTAAAAGGTTTTGACTTGCGTATGCTTGAAGCCGCTCGAGACTTAGGCGCCAGTGAAGTGACGATTTTGCGTAAAATTATTTTACCCCTCGCACTGCCTGCGATTATTTCAGGTTGGCTATTAAGTTTCACCCTATCCTTAGATGACGTTGTGGTGTCCTCTTTCGTCAGCGGTGCAAGCTATGAAATTTTACCATTGAAAATCTATTCCTTGGTGAAAACGGGTGTCACCCCTGAAGTGAATGCCCTCGCCACGATCATGATTGTACTTTCCTTGTTATTAGTGGTGATCGGTCAGTTGATTAATAAGAAAGAGAAAATATAGGCAAAACCTAGAGAAAGCCTAGACAAAACCAACGTTTCAACATAAAATAGCGCCCGACCCGAAGCTAGTCTCTAGCCCAAAGTCAGGCGTTTTTTTATGTCTTTCTATTTGAAAAAATAAAAAGCGGATACTCTTACTTACTCTCAACGGAGAAAATCTTAAATGAAAAAATTAGCAGGTCTTTTCGCAGTTAGCTTAGTCGCTGTTGCTTTGACTGGTTGTAACGATAAAGAAACCAAAACTGAAACTTCTGCAGCCCCTGCGGCCACCCCAGCAGCAAGCGAAGATAAAGTGGTCAATCTTTATACTTGGACGGAATATGTACCAGATGGTTTATTAGACGAATTTACCAAAGAAACCGGTATCAAAGTTAACGTATCAAGCCTTGAATCTAACGAAACCATGTATGCCAAAGTGAAATTACAAGGTGCAGGGGCTGACGGTTACGATGTGATTGCACCGTCAAACTATTTCGTGTCAAAAATGGCACGTGAAGGGATGTTAAAAGAGTTAGATCACAGCAAATTACCAGTGATTGCGGAACTCGATCCGGATTGGTTAGACAAAGACTACGACAAGGGTAACAAATACTCTTTACCACAATTATTAGGTGCACCGGGTATTGCCTATAACGTCAAAACCTACAAAGGATCTGATTTCACTTCTTGGGGTGATTTATGGAAACCTGAATTTGCCGGTAAAGTGCAATTATTAGATGACGCGCGTGAAGTGTTTAATATTGCCTTAGTGAAATTAGGTAAAAATCCAAATACCACCAACCCAGATGAAATCAAAGCCGCTTACGAAGAATTATTGAAATTGCGTCCAAACGTACTTTCTTTCAATTCAGACAACCCAGCGAACTCGTTTATTTCTGGCGAAGTTGAATTAGGTCAATTATGGAATGGTTCTGTACGTATTGCCAAAAAAGAATCACCAGATACCATTGATATGGTGTTCCCGAAAGAGGGGCCAGTATTATGGGTTGATACTTTAGCGATTCCTGCTAATGCCAAACACCCAGACGCCGCACACAAATTAATTAACTATATGTTAAGTGAAAAAGTGTCTGAGCAATTAACTTTAGAAATTGGTTATCCAACCTCTAACTTAAAAGCAAAAGCGAAATTACCCGCAGAGATCACCAACGATCCGGCCATCTACCCAACGGCTGACGTCTTGCAAAAATCTTACTGGCAAGATGATGTTGGCGAAGCGGTTGAATTATATGAAAAATATTATCAAGAGCTAAAAGCAGCGAAATAATATTGCGGAATTTGATAACTTAAAAAAGTGCGGTGATTTTCACCGCACTTTTTGTTTATCTCAAACAACCCCAAACATAAAATAAATTTCTCTCATTCACATAATTTTGCTTGCGTAGGGATTAAAATGAATATATATTCATAATAAATGAATAAATATATAAAATACCCCAAAGGAAGATATTATGCACAGCTCCGAATTAGTCCAATGGTTTCGTCAATCTACCCCTTATGTCAATATGCACCGTGGTAAAACGTTTGTGATTATGCTTGATGGGGATACGATTGCGAGTACAAATTTTATTAATATTATCAGCGATATTCGTTTATTACACAGTTTAGGGATCAAATTAATCATTGTGTTTGGTGCGAGAGTGCAAATTAATGAATTGCTTTTACAACATCAGATTAAACCACAATATCATAAAAATATTCGGATTACCGATCAAAAAACCCTTGATTTGGTCAAGCAAGCGGTGGGAAAACTGAATTATGATATTACTTCAAGACTGTCAATGCGACTTCCCCATTCGCCTTTACTCAATGTGGTCAGCAGTAACTTTATTCTAGCACAACCCATTGGCGTGGACGATGGTGTCGATTATTTATTAAGTGGTAAACTCCGCCGTATTGAAGTAGAAAATATTCAACAACAGTTAGATCGTGATGCGATCGTGTTAATCGGACCTATTGCCCCCTCCGTGACGGGAGAAAGTTTTAATCTGCCCTTTGAAGAAATTGCGACACAAGTTGCGATTAAAATTAAAGCCGAAAAACTGATTGGCTTTAGTGCCACACAAGGGATTTTAGACCCACAAAAACAAACCATTTCGGATTTATTACCACAAGATGCCGTTGAATATCTGCAAGAATTTATTCACAACGATCTTTATCACAGTTCCCAAGCTCGCTTTCTACAAGCTGCCATTGATGTTTGCCGTGCAGGGGTTAAACGTTCGCATCTATTAAGTTATGAAGAAGACGGTTCATTATTGCAAGAATTATTTACCCGTGACGGTGTGGGAACACAGCTTTCAATGGATAATTCAGAAGATATTCGCATTGCCACCGCACGTGATATACCAGGTTTACTTGAATTAATTCACCCATTAGAACAACAAGGTATTTTAGTCAAACGCTCTCGTGAACAATTAGAAATGGATATTGAAAAATATACGATTATTGACCGAGATGGTGTCATTATCGCTTGTGCTGCATTAAATGTTTACCAGCAGGAAAAAATGGCTGAAATGGCTTGTGTCGCTGTTCACCCTGATTATCGTAACTCCTCTCGTGGTGATATTCTATTAGAAGCCATTCAAAAACGAGCAAAAAATTTAGGCATTGAAAAATTATTTGTTCTCACGACCCGAACCGTTCATTGGTTTCAAGAACGAGGATTTAGCGTCGCCAATGTAGAAGATCTGCCACAGGAAAAACGAGAACATTATAATTACCAACGGCGGTCTAAGATTTTGATTCAGGATTTAGCCCTGCACTGACGTACAGGGTTATAATAGTAACGATGCTCCGCATCTTTTATAGTACTGAGTAGTTACACCATGCTTAACCCACAAAATGTCGCTGTGATTTCGTTTCATCACGGCTTAATATCAAACGGTGGTAATTTTCAAAACGCACGGGGTGAATTTTGCCTTGTTCAACAGCTTCTCGTAAGGCACATTGCGGATCGTCTAAATGCTTACAATCACGGAATTTGCAAGTGCCGAGAAAATATTGAAATTCACGATAACCCAGCGTAATTTGCTCGGGTTCTAAATGCCATAAACCAAATTCTCGAATACCCGGGCTATCAATCAGATTCCCCCCTTGTGGCAAATGATATAAACGTGATGAAGTGGTGGTATGTTGTCCTAAGCCTGAGTTTTCACTCACCGCATTGGTTACCGCATTGACTTCTGGCATAATTTGATTGACCAGACTGGATTTCCCTACCCCCGATTGCCCGACAAAAATAGAGGTGCCAGAAGCTAAAAGTGCGGTTAATTTTTGCATATTTTTACCCGTTTGGGCGGAAATCATCAGAGTTTGATAACCAATATCTTGGTAAATTTTTAGCTGTTGTTCTGCTTCCGCCAGTGCCGGCTCAGAAAGCAAATCCACTTTATTTAACACAATCACTGCTGGAATATTCGCCGTTTCGCAAATCACTAAATAACGGTCAATAATATTCAATGATAGGGTTGGCAACACGGCAGACACAATAATAATGCGATCAATATTGGCTGCCATGACTTTTAAACCATCATAATAATCAGGGCGAGCCAGTTCATTTTGACGGGGTTGCACCGCTTCAATCACGCCACTAATCCCTTGTAATTGCGCCAGCCCTTTACGCCAAATGACCCGATCCCCCACTACCACGCTCGCCAACGTGCGGCGTAAATTACAACGGAAAATATGGCCTTGTTCATCTTCCACATCCGCGTGCATAGAATAACGGGTTACCACCACCCCATCTTGCGTATCCCCTAGCATATCATCTTGCCAATCTATTTGTTTTTTCTGCTGGCGTTGATGACGATCTAAGGCTTTTGCATTATTACGATGAATACGCCGTTTTTGGTTTTGGGTCAATTTTTGCTTTGCCAATGAGATTTCCTTAAAAGTGCGGTGATTTTTCTATCTATTTTATAATTGGGAATTTTGCTACAATAGCACAAATTCAATATAGGATACTTGATATTATGCCACAAGATAAAGAAAATCTCATTTGGATCGATCTAGAAATGACAGGATTAGATCCCGAAAAAGAACGAATTATTGAAATCGCCACCATTGTCACGGATAAAAACTTAAATATCCTTGCCGAAGGTCCTGTTTTAGCGGTTAAGCAATCTGATGAATTATTAGCCAAAATGAGTGATTGGTGCGTGAAAACCCATACAGAAAATGGCTTAATTGAACGCGTCAAAACCAGCAAGCTCACCGAACACGCGGCCGAATTACAAACTCTTGATTTCTTAAAAAAATGGGTACCGAAAGGCCAATCCCCTATTTGTGGCAATAGCGTGGCACAAGATAAACGCTTTTTATTTAAATATATGCCCGATTTAGCCGATTATTTCCACTATCGTTATTTGGATGTCAGCACACTCAAAGAACTGGCTCGCCGTTGGAAACCTAAAGTGTTAGAGGGATTTAAAAAAGAAAACACCCATTTAGCGTTAGATGATATTCGGGAAAGTATTAAAGAACTCGCTTATTACCGTGAACATTTTATTAAATTAGATTAGAATTTCTACAAACAAACAGAAAATAAAAATTTCTGCTTGCACGACAGAAATTTTTTCTTATAATAAGACCTGTTTTCGACATATTGCATGTCGCTCTGCGGGAATAGCTCAGTTGGTAGAGCACGACCTTGCCAAGGTCGGGGTCGCGAGTTCGAGCCTCGTTTCCCGCTCCAAATTTTAAAGGACGCTTTGAGCGTCCTTTTTTATGCTTGAAATCTTAATAAAGCTACTGTTCAAAAAACTGAATGGTTTCTTTAGAAATCTTACCTCTTTCCTCATATCCCACACTGTCACAGCTCAGTTTCTTTTTAGAAAATTTCAGAGATGTTTGAGCACTAGCATTACCTGAACCTGAGTCTTCAACCAGATATAAGTTTTTTCCGCTTTTCAATGTCAATTTATAAAAAAGTGCTGAGTATCGATATTCATAACAAATTTGTTTTAAAATCTCAATTTTGACATCATTTGGGCTGAGTTCTAATAGTTTATAAAAATTTGTACGTGTAAAATTTAGCACTGAACTAAACTTCAAATTTAATGTTGGACGAGTTTTATCATCAGTATCAACACTCCCGATGACCTCAGAATAACGATTTTTATCACTGAACAATTCTTTATTGTACCAAGAAAAAATATCACTGTTGACCAAATTAACATCCAACTTAAGGTTAGGCCAATCATCTGTATATTGTCTTTTAAAATATTGCTCAAATTCTACACTATTATTGCTAGTTGCTAATTTTTCATAGGTTTCATAATCCGGCATCTTGGAATCTTTTAAAGCCGATGTTAAAAATTGGCTCGCTTCAGCACAACTACTTAATAACATAGGCAAGGCAAGCCATAAAACAGATTTTTTCATAGAACACTCCTTTATCAATCACGTTTATTTATATTTCGAATAATATAGTTTTAAACAACTTTTAATACTTTGTTTAAACCCACCAATATCATCAATCAGGCATTTATTGCTTGTGCAAGAAAGCGCATATTCGACTTTATTAAGTTCATTAAAATTACGGAAAGAGACTTGAACATTGCCATTGGGTAAGGTTCGGTATTCAATCGTACGTTTGATTTCCTGCTTATCATAATCTTGCGCACTAATAATAGGATCAAAATCAATACAACTTTCACCAATTTTCTTTGCTACTCGGTCATCCCAATCTATTACTTTTTTAAAGTCAGCTGTCGCCAATTTATAATAATTCGGCCGTTTATCACTAAATAAAGGCTGATAAATTTTCTTAACTGTTGCAATTTTTAGATCATCGATGGAGGCTTGAGCAGAAATTGCCAATCCCGCCAATGCTAATGCAATCATAGCTTTCTTCATGTTGAAACTCCTATTCATTATTTTTATATACAGAGGTGTTTTAGTTGTTATGTCAATAACAACTAAAAGGATTATAATCCTTGCGAAAATTGACTATTTTTCAATCTAATGTAGG